>NZ_MDGU01000008.1:0-93374 GCF_001705465.1 Lysinibacillus sp. AR18-8 | reverse complement strand
CCCCTGCTTTTCAGGGGCTATTATTTTTGCTATGATTGAGGAGCATGTTTATGTAGAAAGAATAGTCCTATGAGGAGGATTTTTAGTATGGCATTAGTATCTATGAAAGAGATGTTAATTAAAGCAAAAGCAGAAGGTTATGCTGTTGGTCAATTCAACATTAATAACCTTGAATGGACTCAGGCAATTTTACAAGCAGCTGAAGAAGAAAAGTCTCCAGTGATTCTTGGTGTTTCTGAAGGCGCAGGTAAATATATGGGCGGATTTATTTCTGTTGTTCATATGGTAAAAGGTTTAATGGAATCTTACGGTACTACAGTTCCTGTAGCAATTCACCTTGACCATGGTTCTAGCTTTGCAAAATGTAAAGAAGCAATTGATGCAGGCTTTACTTCCGTGATGATTGATGCATCACATCACCCATTTGAGGAAAATGTGAAAATTACTTCAGAAGTAGTAGAATACGCACATGCTAAAGGTGTTTCTGTGGAAGCAGAATTAGGAACTGTTGGTGGAGATGAAGATGGCGTAATCGGTGGTATTATTTACGCTGATCCAGAAGAATGTCGCAAAATGGTTGAACTAACTGACATTGACTGCTTAGCGCCAGCACTTGGCTCTGTACACGGTCCTTACAAAGGAGAGCCAAACTTAGGCTTTAAAGAAATGGAGGAGATCTCTAAATTGGCAGACCTTCCACTTGTTTTACATGGTGGTACAGGTATCCCAACAAAAGATATCCAACGTTCTATTTCGTTAGGTACGGCTAAAATTAACGTCAATACTGAAAATCAAATTGAAGCAACAAAAGTAATTCGTGAAATTCTGGACAACGACAAAGTTGTTTACGACCCACGTAAATTCCTTGGTCCAGCACGTGAAGCCATCAAAGCTACGGTTATTGGTAAAATTCGTGAATTTGGAAGTGCACAAAAAGCATAATTTTTGCATTTAATATGTTACAAAAGCATAGATAAATACACATAATAAGAGAAGTGTTGATGCTTTCAATCGACCTTCTCTTGTTTTTGAAATAAAGAAATTTTGGAAAATATTTAATAATATAAGAAAAATGATCAGGAGGAAATAATATGAAATTTTTCATTGATACAGCAAACTTTGAAGAGATTAAAGAGGCACATGCATGGGGTATTTTATCAGGAGTAACGACAAACCCATCGTTAGTGGCTAAAGAAGAGAATGTTTCTTTCCATGATCGTCTTCGCGAAATCGCTGAGCTTGTTGATGGCTCTGTAAGTGGGGAAGTTATTGCACTTGATGCAGAAGGTATGATTAAAGAAGGTTTGGAATTAGCTGCGATTGCGCCAAACATCACAGTAAAGCTTCCTATGACACCAGCTGGATTAGAGGCATGCCGATTCTTTGCAAACAAAGGAATTAAAACAAACGTGACATTAATTTTTAGTGCTAACCAAGCATTAATGGCTGCGCGTGCAGGTGCTACATACGTATCACCATTTATCGGCCGTTTAGATGACATTGGTCAAAATGGTGTTGAGTTAATTGAAACAATTGCAGATATTTTTACAATCCATAATATCGATACACAAATTATCGCTGCCTCTGTCCGTCACCCGCAACACGTTACAGCAGCGGCTTTAGCAGGTGCACATATTTCAACTACTCCGTTTAAAGTATTAAAGCAGCTTTTCCACCATCCATTAACTGAAAAAGGAATTGAAGGATTTTTAGCGGATTGGAATAAGAGAAAAGGCGAATAATAAGATTATAAAGTGTGCAAATTGCAAAAATACTACTTTCCAATCATGAGGGAGAACGCAAAATGGATGTTTATAAAATTACTGGCGAAAATCGTCTACAAGGTACAATTAAAGTTAGTGGCGCAAAAAATAGTGCAGTCGCCTTAATTCCTGCATCAATTTTGGCGAACTCTCCAGTGACTATTGGAGGGATACCCGAAATTTCAGATGCTTGGACGTTAAAGGCTCTACTAGAGGAAATTGGTGGAGAAGTTTCATTTGAGAATGGGAAAATGACAATCGATCCAACAGAGATGATTGCATTGCCCTTACCAAACGGCAACGTTAAAAAGTTACGTGCTTCTTATTATTTAATGGGGGCTATGCTTGGACGTTTCAAAAAAGCAGTTATTGGTTTACCTGGAGGCTGTTTTTTAGGACCTCGACCTATTGATCAACATATAAAGGGCTTTGAGGCTTTAGGAGCTAAAATTACTAATGAACACGGAGCCATTTATTTACGTGCAGATGAATTGATAGGGGCAAAAATTTATTTAGATGTGGCAAGTGTTGGGGCTACGATTAATATCATGCTTGCTGCTGTCCTTGCTAAGGGACGTACTGTCATTGAAAATGCTGCAAAAGAACCTGAGATAATTGATGTGGCGACACTTCTAACAAATATGGGTGCCAATATTAAAGGTGCAGGTACAAGTGTCATTCGTATCGAAGGCGTAGAAGAGCTACATGGTACTGAACATACGATTATACCTGATCGCATTGAGGCCTCTACATTTTTGATTATGGCTGCAGCAGTTGGTGATGGTATAACAATCGATAACGTTATTCCACTTCACTTAGAAGCAATTATCGCCAAGCTTCGTGAAATGGGTGTGAAAATTGAGATTGGTGAAGAAAGTATTTATGTACCAAAAACAGACCTCTCAACATTACAGGCAGTGGATGTCAAAACATTGGTATACCCTGGATTCCCAACGGATATTCAACAACCGCTTGCCGTGTTAATGTCACAAGCATTCGGTTCCTCAAAAGTAACAGATACTATTTACACAGCTCGTTTCAAGCATATTGATGAGCTTCGTCGTATGAATGCAGATGCTCGTGTAGAAGGAAACACAGCAATTATTAAAGGGCCGAGTAGATTACATGGCTCAACTGTCACAGCTACAGATCTTCGTGCTGGAGCAGCTTTAGTGTTAGCTGGACTCTTAGCAGAAGGAGAAACTGAGATTCAGGATATCTATCATATCGAACGTGGCTATAGCTCACTTATTGAGAAATTACGTGATTTAGGCGCTGATATTCGACGTGAAACAATTGTGGCACGTGTAGCTGAGACAAAGGAATAATGAGAGCTAAAAGTTTTCAACCAATTATGTTACAATAGAGGTAATTTGAATGTTTTGGCACGAAAAGGTGCCCATAACGGGAGGCAAAGCAA
Organism: Lysinibacillus sp. AR18-8; assembly: GCF_001705465.1. NCBI lineage: Bacteria > Bacillati > Bacillota > Bacilli > Caryophanales > Bacillaceae > Lysinibacillus > Lysinibacillus sp. AR18-8. Next base: position 90,191 of record NZ_MDGU01000008.1, on the reverse strand, counting down.
CAATGGAACGTAGTTTATCGATGGAAGTAGTACGAGTAACAGAAGCAGCAGCAATCGCATCCGGGAAATGGATGGGGCGCGGTTTGAAAATTGAGGCAGACGATGCAGCAACAACAGCGATGCGCAAAATGTTCGATACAATTCCAATGCATGCTACAGTAGTAATTGGTGAAGGCGAAATGGATGAAGCACCAATGCTTTATATTGGTGAAGAACTTGGTTTACGAAATGGTGGTCCTAAAGTAGATATTGCAGTAGATCCTTTAGAAGGTACAAACATTGTAGCAAAAGGTACAAATGGTGCTATGACAGTTCTTGCTATTGCAGATAAAGGGAATCTGTTAAATGCACCAGATATGTACATGGAGAAAATTGCTGTAGGACCAGAAGCGGCGGGCAAAGTGGATATCAATGCTTCCGTCACTTATAACTTATTACAAGTAGCAAAAGCTAAAAATAAAGATATTTCTGATGTTGTAGCTACTCTTTTAGATCGACCACGTCACCAAGCGATTGTTGATGAAATTCGTGAGGCTGGTGCACGTATTAAATTTATTCAAGATGGCGATGTTGGTGCAGCAATCAATACGGCTTTTGATGAAACAGGCATTGATATTATGTTTGGAACAGGTGGTGCACCTGAGGGTGTTATAGCAGCAGTAGCTTTAAAATGCCTTGGTGGTGACTTCCAAGCAAAACTAGTACCAGAAGATGAAGAGCAATTAGAACGCTGCACAAAAATGGGTGTTGATGTTGAAAAAGTTCTTTATTTAGATGACCTAGTAAAAGGTGACGATGCTATTTTTGCAGCGACAGCAGTAACAGATTGCGAGCTTTTAAAGGGTGTTCAATATAAAGGTGCTTATGCCTTAACTCATTCAGTAGTTATGCGTGCTAAATCTGGTACGGTTCGCTTTGTTGAAGGCCGTCACGCTCTTGAGAAAAAACCTAGATATTAATGTTATTTTCTTCTAAAATATACCTAGTACATCTATTGTGCTAGGTACCTTCTTCTTTAAATAACCATCCCATATTTTTAAGGCAATGTTTAGTTATATGGTGGAAGTATTTCAATAGATATTATTAAAGGCAACCATATAAGCGTTAGCAGAGCCAATCGTAAACTTCAATGATAACCCCATTAAATTGAATTATATTTTGAAAAAGACTGGAGTTGTGCATATGTCTGCATTGACAATCGCTCAATTAGAAAACATGACGTTAAAAGAGCTTTACGCCCTTGCACGCCAATATAAAATTTCTTATTATAGCAAGCTAACGAAAAAAGAATTGATATTTGCTATTTTGAAAACGCGTTCAGAGCAAGAGGGCTATTTCTTTATGGAAGGCGTACTAGAAATTGTTTCGCAAGAGGGCTTCGGCTTCCTTCGACCAATCAACTACTCACCAAGTAAAGAAGATATTTATATTTCTGCATCCCAAATCCGTCGCTTTGATTTGCGTAATGGGGACAAGGTGTCAGGAAAGGTGCGTCCACCGAAGGAAAATGAGCGCTATTATGGCCTATTACAAGTAGATGCTGTCAATGGCGAAGATCCTGAAGTAGCGAAAGAACGAGTTCATTTCCCAGCACTAACACCTTTATATCCAAATCGACAAATTAAACTAGAAACAACACAACGCAATTTATCCACACGTATAATGGATTTAGTGGCACCAGTAGGCTTTGGACAACGTGGATTAATTGTAGCTCCGCCAAAGGCAGGGAAAACGTCTTTATTAAAAGAGATTGCGAACGCTATTACAACCAATCATCCGCAAGCGGAGTTAATTGTCCTATTGATTGATGAACGACCTGAGGAAGTGACAGATATTGAACGTTCTGTCAATGCAGATGTTGTCAGCTCAACATTTGATGAAGTACCTGAGAACCACGTCAAAGTGGCTGAAATAGTATTAGAACGCGCACGACGTTTAGTGGAACATAAACGTGATGTAATTATTTTAATGGACTCTATTACACGTTTAGCTCGTGCTTATAACTTAGTAATTCCACCAAGTGGACGTACACTATCTGGTGGTATTGATCCTGCTGCATTCCATAGACCGAAACGTTTCTTTGGTTCGGCTCGTAATATTGAAGAAGGCGGTAGTTTAACAATTTTAGCGACGGCTTTAGTAGATACAGGTTCTCGTATGGATGAAGTTATCTATGAAGAATTTAAGGGAACAGGGAACTTAGAGCTTCATCTTGATCGTCAGTTAGCGGAACGCCGTATATTCCCTGCGCTTGACATTCGTCGTTCGGGTACACGTAAAGAAGAGCTTCTTCTGGAACCAGAACAACTTGAAAAGCTATGGGCAATTCGTAAAACGTTTTCTGATGCACCTGATTTTGCAGAGCGCTTCCTGAAAAAAATACGTACAACAAAATCAAATGAAGAATTTTTTGAAAAGCTAAACGAAGATATGAAAAAAGCAACAAAGGGTAAGGGACTTTTATAAAGGGCATCACCATTGACAATCAAATTGTCAGTGGTGATTTTTTTTGTATATGTTTATTTTATAAATGTATATTGAAATTGATAATCATTATCAATATAATGGTAAGTAAATATGTGTTCTGAAGGAGACGAAGATGAATTATGATGCCTATATGCTTCTTTGGCAAAATGCATTTATCCAGTTGAAGCAAATCGATTACATAAATAAATCAGACATTCATGTGTCAAAGGTTTTAACATATAGCTCGTTTCTTATTGTCACAGCAGGCGGTGCACAGATTGTCATTGATGATCAATCTTATCATGTGCAGCGCTTCAGTATTTTTCATCTAGGTAAATCTCAATCTCTTCACATTAGGGCACAGCAGAGTGTTAGCTATTTTCTCATTAGCTATAAAGGAGATGTCATGTACAAAGATGCCTTTATGCAGCATTTGCACATGCACTATCAACCATTCCAAACACATTTCTCTTGTGTACCCGCAAATCCGATAGTCATTCACAGCATCCTTCAGGATATGTATAGCAAATGGCAATCTGGCTCTATACAGGAGCATTTATCTGTAAGGGCATCCTTCTATGAGCTTATCTATCATGTCTTTCGAGAATTAGCAGAAGGACAAGGGAAACCACATGAAATTGATAAGGCAGAAGCCGCACGATTATTTATAAAACAACACATTCATCAACCATTATCTATCCAGACATTAGCAGATATGCTTCAGATTAGTACACGACATTTATTACGCATCTTTAAAGCTCGCTATGAAATAGGTCCACAAATATATTTACAACAATTAAGAATAGAGCAGGCTAAGCAGTATTTATTAACCAATCAATATGGCATAAAAGAAATTGCCATATCTCTTGGATTTGAAGATGAATATTATTTTAGCCGTGCTTTTAAAAAAGCAACAAAACTGGCTCCAAGTAGCTTTAGGCTGAAATATGCATCTAATATGTCCGAAATTGCCATTACAAATGAGAATCATTTTCAATACAATAATAATCAGCTCGCGCAAGCAAAACGATTTGAGAATGGAGAAAATGAAATCATGATGAAGAAGATGATTCACCATATAAAGCTACCTTTTTTATTAAGCCTGTTCGTTTTACTGGCAGCGTGTAATGAAGAGACAAGCCAATCTAAGGTTGATGAACCAACTTCGCCCGAGAAGGCAGAGACTAGAACCGTAACAGATGATAGTGGACGCGAAGTAGAAATTCCAATGCAGGCAGAGAGAGTCGTAACTGATTGGTATCTGGGGCAAATTTTAGCGTTAGATGTTGTACCAGTTGGAGGCGTAACGGCTAACCTTGATTATGCTGCTTTCTTAAAGCAACACTATAAGGATGGTGAAATTACGAATATTGGTACAGATGGTAAGGTGTCATTAGAAAAAGTTTTAGAGTTAAAGCCAGACTTGATTATTACTTGGAATATTGAAGATGTAGCGAAATATGAAAAAATTGCCCCGACAATTGTCTTCGCTGAAGATGCCCATCAATCAGCGATTGAGGAGATTAAGGCAATGGGGAATTACTTAGGAAGACAAGAAGAGGCTAAGGCCTTTACAAAAGAATTTGAAGATCGGATCGCAAAAGCTAAAGAAAAAATCATGGATGTGATTCCAAAAGGATCTACATTTACTATTTATGAAATGTTTGAAAAAAAATGCAACGATTATAGGGAAATCTAGTGTATCGGGCGGTCGAGCGCTCTATCAAATTTTAGGGATGCAGCCTCAAGAAAAGGTGCAGGAGCTGTTTGATACAAAGGAAGGAAATAATGGACGCTATGAGATTTCCTATGAGGTAGTAGGTAACTATGTAGGTGACTATAACTTCATGATTAATTTCTTTAACAAAGATGGCCAGTTGCCAGCAACATGGACAAACTTAGATGTCGTTAAAAGTAATCAAGTATTAGAGCTTCCATCTGAATATTATTTTGCTTCTGATCCGCTTTCTGGCTTACACCAAGCTGAAGAACTAGCTGACAAAATAGTTGAATTTACAAAGGCTCATCAACAATAACTGAGATAACAGGAGAGCTATTGTAGATAGCTCATTTATAGATACGTAAAACGAGATCACGATAGGAGGCTACACCATGTTATTACGGCGATTTTTTTCATATTATAAGCCCTATAAAGGCTTATTTATTTTAGATTTTAGCTGTGCCATATTAGTGGCACTAATAGAGCTTGCGTTTCCGATTGTGTTAAATAAAGTAATTGACGATATTCTGCCAGATGGGGAATTGAAATGGATTATTATGGCGAGTTTATTGCTGTTTGGATTATACATTTTTAACTCCATTCTTCATTTTATCGTTTCATATTGGGGACATATGCTGGGCATTAATATTGAGACGGATATGAGAAAAGAATCCTTCAGCCATGTACAAAAGCTATCCTTTAGATATTTTGATAACAACAAAACAGGGCATCTTGTTTCTCGTTTAACAAATGATTTGATGGATATTGGTGAACTTGCTCACCATGGTCCAGAGGATATCTTTATTGCAGCGATGACGATTATTGGAACATTTGGTGTCATGTACTATATTGATCCAACCTTTACGATTCTTATTTTCTTACTTGTTCCGATTATCTTAATCTTAACCATTATTTTCGGGAAATTAATGTCCAAGGCATTCCGTCAAATGTTTGGAGATATTGCAGATTTTAATGCACGTGTTGAAAACAATGTAAGTGGTATTCGTGTTGTACAAGCTTTTACAAATGAAGATCATGAGATTAAACGCTTTAAAGTAAATAATGAAAGATTCCGTATGACAAAGCTGTTTTCCTATAAAGTAATGGCTTGGAATGAAGCTATTTCAGGCATACTCACGAAGGTATTATCACTCTTTACTTTATTTGTTGGGGCTTATTTTGTATTAAATGGGCATTTAACAAATGGCGATTTTATCGCATTTATTTTACTTTCAGGTATTCTCTTAGGCCCAATTAACAAAATCAATATGTTTATAGAAAGCTATCCTAAGGGCATGGCAGGATTTAGGCGCTATATTGAATTCCTCGAAACGGAGCCCGAAATTGCGGACCGTCCAGAAGCGAAAACAATCGATGAAATTGATGGTGAAATTACTTTTTCTAATGTATCGTTTGGCTACGCTGCCAATAATCATGCCTTACATCAAATTAATTTAAAGGTACGTCCTGGTGAAACGGTTGCCTTAGTAGGCCCTTCAGGTGCAGGGAAATCTACCATCTGTAGCCTATTGCCACGTTTTTATGAGGTGAATGAGGGTTCCATTAAGATTGATGGTGTTGATATACGAGATTTTAAACTACAATCTTTACGTTCGCATATCGGGATTGTCCAGCAAGATGTCTTTTTATTCGATGGTACCATTCGTGAAAACATAGCCTATGGTGATTTAAATGCCAGTGAAGAAGATATTTGGTATGCCGCACAACGAGCACAACTGACGGATGTAATTAATGCTTTACCAGAAGGCATGGATACTCTCATAGGTGAACGTGGTGTCAAATTATCAGGTGGACAAAAACAAAGATTATCAATTGCACGTATTTTCTTGAAAAATCCCAAAATCTTAATACTAGATGAAGCAACATCTGCATTGGATACAGAAACAGAACAAGCTATCCAGCAAGCCTTAAACGAGCTTTCTATCGGTCGTACTACATTAGTGATTGCCCACCGTTTAGCAACGATTAAGGATGCAGACAGAATTGTTGTGGTATCGAAAAAGGGCATTATTGAAGAAGGCACACATGAGCAATTAATGAAACGCCAAAATGCTTACTATGGCTTGTATACAGCCCAATTTGGTTTACAAATTTAAAAGTAATAGCATTCTCAAAAGTGAAAGGAAGTTAAAGATGTCAGTACTTGAAATAGATCATGTTGCGATTGGTTATTCCTCAGCGCTCATCGTCAATGATTTAAGTGTGGAGATTCCGAAAGGCCAGATCTCCACGATTATTGGTCCAAATGGTTGTGGCAAGTCTACTTTATTAAAGGCTGTTGCACGTGTATTACGCACGCAAAATGGAGCTGTCTATTTAGATGGCAAAGCTATACATCAATTAAAAACAAAAGAAGTGGCCAAAAGAATGGCTATTTTACCTCAAACAGCAACAGCACCAGGAGGATTAACGGTTTTTGAGCTGGTATCCTATGGTCGTTTTCCTCATCAAGTAGGGTTTGGTACATTGCAAAAGGAAGACTATGAATATATCCATTGGGCTATAGATGTTACGGGGCTAAGAGAATTTAGTGATCGGCCAATCGAAGCATTATCAGGTGGTCAGCGTCAGCGAGTATGGATTGCCATGGCATTGGCGCAAGGCACGGATATTTTAGTACTGGATGAACCAACAACTTATTTAGATTTAGCACATCAGCTCGATATTTTATTGTTGCTACAAAAACTAAATAAGGAAGAAGGGCGAACAATTATCATGGTTTTACATGATTTAAATCATGCATCACGGTTCTCTCATTTTATGATGGCCATGAGAGATGGCAATTTAATGGTGAATGGCAGTCCAAAAGAAGTGATGACAAAAGAAAATTTACAAAGGGTATTTAATATCGATGCAGAAATGGCTGTATGTCCCTATAGTGAAAATCCAATCTGCCTATCTTATCAGCTGTACGATATGAAAAAATAAAAGCTAGTTGGAAGTTATGAGGAGGAAATAAAATGACTACGTCGACAGGAGTAGGAGAGCTCCACGATTTAGAAGAGCTACAGAAGCGATCTCATCCGATCCGTGGAGTAGTGGCTTTAATCGTAGGAGTAATTGGATTAATAGTTGCCATTGGCTTATCAATTTCTTTTGGTGCAGCAGATATTTCATTGGGTACTGTTTGGACAGCAATTACTCATTTTTCACCAGAATTAACAACACATCAAATTATCCATGATATTCGCTTACCACGGGTACTTGGAGCAGCATTAGTCGGTGCAAGCTTTGCGGTAGCGGGTGCGATTATGCAGGGGATGACACGTAACCCCTTAGCAGACTCAGGGTTATTAGGCTTGAACTCAGGAGCTGCTTTTATGTTAGCCGTATGTTTTGCCTTTTTCCCTGGGCTACCTTATATGTATTTAATTTTATGGTCCTTTGTAGGTGCAGGTCTTGGTGTGGCCATCGTTTATGGTATTGGCTCGCTTTCTAAAGGTGGCTTAACACCGATGCGACTAGTTTTAGCAGGAGCTGCTGTTAGTGCGTTACTTGGGGCGCTCGGAGAAGGAATTGCTCTTTATTTTCGTATCGGACAAGACCTCGCATTTTGGTATGCGGGTGGGGTTTCGGGCACAAAATGGAGCCATCTACAAATCTTATCTCCATGGATACTTGTTGCGATGATAGGAGCTCTAATCCTATCACGCTCCATCACCGTACTGAGCTTAGGTGAAGAAATTGCAGTCGGGCTAGGGCAACGTACTGCGATGGTAAAAGTATGGGGAATGATCATTGTTTTAGTTTTAGCGGGTGCAGCAGTTTCTGTTGTCGGTGCGGTTGGTTTTGTAGGGTTAATTATCCCTCATTTAACCAGATACATAGTTGGTCATGATTATCGCTGGATCATCGCTTGTTCTTTGGTATATGGAGCATTGCTTGTTGTGTTAGCTGATTTAGTAGCACGTGTTATTAATCCACCATATGAAACACCCATTGGTGCGCTCATAGCCTTTATTGGAGTACCATTCTTCCTTTATTTAGCTCGAAAAGGAGGGAAAGAACTATGAGTAACAGCTATTTAACACCAAGTCAGCTAAAGGCGAAAAGGAAACATTTTTCCATCCTTGCTACGCTCATTGTGTTAATCGTTATTACCTTTGTCATAAGTATGAATACAGGTGTCATTAAACTGACACCAATGGAGGTTCTTCGGACTCTTTTTGGTCAAGGTGATGCACAACAGCAGCTTATCTTATATGAATTCAGACTTCCAAGAATTGTGATTGCTGTATTAGTAGGTATGGGGTTAGCTATATCAGGCGCTATTTTACAGGGCATTTCTAAAAATGCCTTAGCAGACCCAGGAATCTTAGGGATTAATGCGGGAGCAGGACTAGCGGTTATGCTCTATGTGTCATTTTTCCCAACTACGAAAGCAGCACCTGTTTATTTACTGCCTATACTGGCTTTTGTAGGAGCAGGTTTGACAGCTGTACTGATTTATTCACTTTCTTATCGACGCCATGAGGGGATTACACCAATGCGTTTAATCTTAACTGGGGTAGCTGTGGCAGCAGGGATTAGCTCCGCTATGATTGTGCTAACACTACGTCTATCGCCAGAGAATTATCAATTTGTAGCAACATGGCTAGCAGGTAGCATTTGGGGCTCAAATTGGAGATTTGTTCTGTCGTTATTACCATGGTTAGTTATCTTATTGCCATTCGTCTATTCAAAATCACGTGTATTAAACATATTGAATTTAGGTGAATTAACAGCAGTAGGACTAGGTGCCTCGATAGAAAAAGAGCGACGCTGGTTGTTGGCTGCTGCTGTTGGTTTGGCTGGAGCTAGTGTTTCAGTAAGTGGTGGAATTGGTTTCGTTGGCCTTGTTGCGCCACACTTAGCTCGACAGCTTGTTGGGGCTAAACACCAGTTTTTATTGCCAACCGCAGCATTATTAGGAGGTTTCTTAGTGTTAATGGCTGATACAATCGGTCGTTCCATTTTAGAACCTTCAGAAATTCCAGCAGGGATTGTGGTAGCAGTTTTAGGAGCACCTTATTTCTTGTATTTACTAGCACGATTAAAAGAGTAAATGGCACTTTTTCCTTTGTGTGTGAATAGTATTACCATGAGGGGAAAGAATAGACGGTTATTAGATTAATTCTTGTCAAATAATTTACGTTTGAATAGATTAGAAGGGGATGGAGAAGAGGAAATGTCAGAGGAACTATATGATGTAACGATTGTTGGCGGTGGTCCAGCAGGGCTTTATACTGCCTTTTATAGTGGAATGCGAGATTTAAAAACGAAAATTATCGAGTATAGCTCACAACTAGGTGGTCGTATGTTAATATATCCTGAAAAAATGATTTGGGATGTAGGTGGAGTAACACCTATTTTAGGTGGTCAGCTTATTAAACAACTTGTGGAGCAAGCTGAAACCTTTGATCCAACGATTGTCTTAAATCAAAAAGTGGAAAAGTTAGATAAGCAACAGGATGGAACATTTATTTTAACATCCTCTACAGGAGAAAAGCATTATTCCAAAACGGTTATTTTAGCAGTAGGCTATGGCGTCCTTTCTATGCAAAAGCTTGAAATTGAAGGAGCGGATCGCTACGAAGTAACGAATTTACATTATACAGTTCAGGAATTAGAAATCTTCCGAGACAAGCATGTGTTAATTTCAGGTGGTGGTAATTCTGCGGTTGATTGGGCTAATGAGCTAGAGTCAATTGCCGCAAGCGTCACGATTGTTCATCGGCGAGATGATTTTGGTGGACATGAAAAAAATGTCTTACGTATGAAAGAATCCTTAGTTCATGTAAAAACGCCCTATGAAGTGGTTCAATTGCATGGGGACGGTGATTTAATTCAATATGTATCTATTGTTAATAAAGATACCGATGAATTGGAACGAGTAAAGGTAGATGCTGTCATTGTAAATCATGGTTTAAAATGCGATTACGGTGCGCTTGAAGAATGGGGATTAAATATTCAGGATGGCGTAGCAATTGTTAATGAGAATCGGGAAACGAACGTAGCGGGTATCTATGGAGCTGGTGATTTTATTGATCATCCTAGTAAAGTTAGATTAATAGCTGGTGCATTTACTGATGGAATACTAGCATTAAATAGTGCAAAACTATACTTGGAGCCAGATGCACCGAAAGTAGCCTATGTATCTTCACATAATATTCGCTTTAAAGAACGAAATGAGAAAATTGGGTTAGTAGACAATGATTATCGTGAAGTTCGCGGTTAGGTATTAGGGATGGTTTGCTTTTAATATTTTTTACTTGAAAATGATAAAATGTCTATGCTATACTTCAAAAGTATGCAACGTGTACATATGTAGCTGACGTTCCACTTCGACACAACTTTTGTAGTCGACATATTCGGGCTATGTAAGGTACAGTTCGATAATACTCTGTTCCAGATGGTTCAGGGCGAGAGGAGAAAACGAATATGAAACAAGGAATTCATCCAGACTACAAAGAAGCAACAGTAACTTGCTCTTGTGGGAACACTTTCAAAACTGGTTCAGTAAAAGAAAACATCGTTGTCGAGTTCTGCAACGAATGTCACCCATTCTACACTGGCCGTCAAAAATTCGCGTCTGCTGATGGTCGCGTGGATCGTTTCAACAAAAAATACGGTCTTAAAAACTAATGTTAGTTTAATACCTGCCAAGCATGCGCTTGGCAGGTATTTTTTTCAGTAAATAATACACGTTGATGCAAGTCTTTTCAAAATCCAGATTGACACAAAGAAAGGGAGAAGACAAAATGGCACAGCTATATTTTAAACATGGTGCAATGAATAGTGGAAAGTCAATAGAAATTCTAAAAGTTGCCCATAATTATGAAGAACAACAAAAACCTGTAATGATGTTTACTTCAGGTCTAGATACGCGTGATGAGGTGGGCTTCGTTTCCAGTCGAGTAGGTTTACGACAACAAGCCATTCCTGTTTATGAAGATACAAATATTTTTGAAATAGTGAAAACTAATGCTGTCAAACCTTATTGTGTGCTTGTGGATGAAGTTCAATTTCTAAAAAAAGCACATGTTTTACAGCTAGCTAACATTGTGGATAAATTGGACATTCCCGTAATGGGCTTTGGTTTAAAAAATGATTTTCAAAATGAGCTATTTGAAGGAAGCCAGTACATGCTTACATATGCAGATAAAATTGAGGAAATGAAAACAATTTGCTGGTTCTGTCATAAAAAAGCAACAATGAATTTGCGAGTAGATGAAAGTGGAAAGCCAGTTTACACAGGAGATCAAATTCAAATCGGTGGCAATGATTCGTATTATCCTGTTTGCCGAAAATGTCATGCAAATCCACCGCTTTAAAGCTAAGTAGCTTGTTAAAGCGCTAAGAAAAAGTAGCATACATGTGAAAATTTCCTTATACTAAGTAGTGGAAATAAGAAATGAAAAAACGATTACGCCTTAGCGTAATTTTGATGAAAGCGGCTTCTCTGTAAAAAAGGAGCAATTTAAAAAACTAAATAGAGGTGAAATCCATGTTTGATCGATTACAAGCAGTGGAAGATCGTTATGAAAGGCTTACTGAGCTTTTGAGCGATCCGGATATTGTTAATGATAGTAAGAAATTACGCGAATATTCTAAGGAACAATCAGATATCCAAGAGACAGTAGATACTTATCGTGAATATAAAAGTGTTAAAGAACAGCTAGTAGATACACGAGAAATGTTAGATAGCGAAAAAGATCCTGATATGCACGAAATGGTAAAGGAAGAATTTAACCTATTAAAAGTACAGCAGGAAGAGCTAGAAGAGCGATTACGTATTTTATTAATTCCAAAAGATCCGAATGATAATAAAAACGTTATTATGGAAATCCGTGGGGCAGCTGGTGGTGACGAGGCTAATATTTTTGCAGGTGACTTGTTCCGTATGTATTCTCGCTATGCAGAAACGCAAGGCTGGAAAATTGATATTATGGAAGCTACACCAAACCCAATGGGCGGCTATAAAGAGGTAATCTTTATGATTAATGGACAAGGAGCCTATTCAAAATTCAAATTTGAAAATGGCGCACACCGTGTACAACGTGTCCCTGCTACAGAATCACAAGGCCGAATTCATACATCAACAGCAACAGTTGCTTGCTTACCTGAGGTTGAGGAAGTAGATGTTGAAATCCATGAAAAAGATATCCGTGTAGATACATTCGCATCTTCTGGTGCGGGTGGTCAATCTGTAAATACAACAATGTCTGCTGTTCGTATGACCCATTTACCGACAGGTGTTGTGGTTTCGATGCAGGATGAACGTTCACAAATTAAAAACCGTGAAAAAGCAATGAAAATTCTTCGTGCTCGTGTTGCAGATATGTATATGCAGGAAGCGCAAAAAGAGATTGATGCTACACGTAAATCAGCTGTTGGATCTGGTGACCGCTCTGAGCGAATTCGCACATACAATTATCCACAAAACCGCGTAACCGACCACCGTATCGGCTTAACGATTCAAAAGCTAGATCAAATCGTTGAAGGCAGACTAGACGAGATTATCGATGCTCTTATTTTAGAAGAACAAGCATCGAAGTTAGAGCGTTTAAATGATGACTTATAAAAATGTGATGGAGGCCCTTGAGTGGGCTTCTTCTTTTTTAGTGGATAATGGTTGTGAACAAACAGTAGCGCGGATTGTTATGCAACATGTGCTTGGTACTAGTTATGGAGAAGTTATGCTGCATTTGCAAGATGAATTAACAGCAGCGCAGCAAATGAGATTTAATGAGCTCATAGAAGAACATGTCAATGGACGCCCTGTCCAATACTGTGTTGGGTATGAGGAGTTTTATGGCCGTTCATTCTTAGTCGATGAATCTGTCTTAATACCACGACCTGAAACAGAGGAATTGGTGCTTGGAACAATTAATCGACTACCTAAATTATTTACAAAGCAAACATTGAAGCTGGCTGATATCGGTACAGGTAGTGGAGCCATTGCTATTTCAATGAAGCTGGAATGCCCAGCATTAACGGTCATAGCTACCGATTTATCAGAAGCTGCACTAGCAACTGCTCAAAAAAATGCAAAGCAATTAGAGGCAGATATTGATTTTAGATTGGGAGATTTAGCTGCTCCACTTGCAGGAGAAAAATTTGATATTGTTTTATCGAACCCACCGTATATCGCATTTGATGAGGCACAAGCAATGTCAAGCGTTGTGCTAGAGCATGAGCCGCATAGTGCCCTCTTTGCCGAGGAAGATGGTCTTATTTTATATAGAAAATTAGCCGAACAATTACCAGCTTATATGAATAGGCCAGCGTTGATTGGATTAGAAATTGGTTATACACAGGGGGAGAAAGTAGCCAAATTCTTTCAAGATAGTTTTCCACAGGCGACAGTTTCAGTAGAAAAAGATATTAACGGTAAACCTCGAATGATTTTTTGTGAGCTACATGTATAAAGTTTCTTATTCTTGCCAACAATGTTGAGCAAGGAGGGATTTTTATGTTGAACGAATACAAGATTATTAGATTACCTAAACAAAATATCTTTCTAGCTTTTGCTAGACTAGTATTAATTGCGATTGTTTTACAGTTATGTGTTTTATATATCCCAACATTAGTAGGTTTGGCGAAGGAATCTTCCGGTGATGTGCAAGAAAAAGATTTTCGTATACGTGTTATTGCAAACAGTAATACTGCACAAGATCAGCTAGAGAAACAGCAGCTTGTCCAAGATTTAAAGCCATACTTTCTACAACTGGGTACGGCTGGATTTGCGGGGAATGAGCAAATTCTTTCGTTAAAACAACAAATTGAAGCTGAACTGAGCGAAAATTATCCACAATTGGATGCACAGGTTGTTGTTGGGGATAATTTATTCCCACCAAAAAGACAAGGTGCTGTACTTTATCCACAAAATGTCTATCAATCAATTGTTGTAAAGATTGGTGATGCCCGTGGAGATAACTGGTGGTGCAGTATCTTCCCATCGATATGTGAGCCTGATAAAGAAGAGGTAAAAGAAGAAGTAGAAGTAGAAGAAAAAGAACAAGTTACATTCTTTATATGGGAATGGATTAAAGGACTTTTTGAATGAATTGTGCACAAATTCAGACAACTTATACACATTTTTTATTAAGTTATAAACAATATGTGGATAATTCAGTAAAAACGAATAATTGAAGGTAGGTATTAATCATGAAAACTGTTTGTAAGGTTGTGGACAGTAATGTGAATAGTCAGATTAATTATACACAAGCTGTGGATATCTTAAATGCAGGAGAGGTAGTCGCATTTCCAACAGAGACGGTTTATGGCTTAGGAGCGATTGCCACAAATGATCTGGCAGTTAAAAAGATATTTGAAGCAAAAGGTCGACCTTCAGATAATCCTTTAATTGTCCACGTTGGTACAAAAGAGGAAGTAGCGATCTATATCGACCATATTTCTGACATAGCTAAACAATGCATGGATTTATTTTGGCCAGGACCATTAACACTGGTGATGCCAGCAAAGCCAGATGTATTAGCTAAAAGTGTCACAGCTGGGTTATCAACAGTTGGCATTCGAATGCCTGATCATCCAGTAGCGCTCGCCTTACTACAACAGCTCCAAAAACCGCTTGCTGCACCGAGCGCTAATCGTAGTGGAAAGCCAAGTCCTACAGAAGCCGTTCATGTTTTAGATGATTTAGAAGGGTACATACCTTATATTTTAGATGGAGGTTCTACAGGCATAGGGCTTGAGTCTACTGTACTAGATGTGACACATGAACCTCCAGTAATTTTACGTCCAGGTGGCATTACGAAGGAAATGCTTGAGGCTAAGATTGGTCCAGTGATTCAACCAACTAAAATAGAACAGAAGCTAGACGCAACGCCTAAGGCACCGGGAATGAAATATACGCATTATGCACCAAATGCTCCCGTGTATTTAATAGACTGTGATGTTGAGAAAGTCAACGAAGCTGTTCTACATTTAAAGAGACAAGGACATAGTGTAGCACTACTTGCACCTGAGAACTTTGAAGAAATTAAAGTGGATTTTTACTTCTCTATTGGTGAAGCAGGAAGTAAAGAAGAAATGGGTGCGGCCTTATATAATGCACTTAGAGCATGTGATAAAACTACCGCTACCGTAATATTAGCAACAACTACTTCAATAGAAGGAGTAGGTGCAGCTATTATGAATAGACTTGAAAAAGCCTCTGGAGGTAAATGGTATTCATTGTAAATAATAATAGAACAATTATAGGCAAAAGACATTGAAAAACCACATGTTTTTTGTCTTTTTTTGTCCAATTATTATATGTTAAAAATGAAAAACAATAGTAAACAGTTATGATAATAATGTATTTTCGAGCATAAAATGATAAAATATTAGGGAGCGAAGGAGTGCGTTCTTGCAGGGAATTCTTGCAGGTATATTAACGTCTGTTGATGTGATTGGTCTATATGTTTTGCTGCCAAATGTTAGATATCGATTATTTTTATCATTATGGACGGCTGCATTACATATGCTTTTTCCTTTATTAGGGTTTGAATTAGGAAGCTATTTAGTTCGATTTCTATTAGAATGGGGACAATGGATTTCAAGTATTTTATTATTTTGTATCGGGATGCATTTATTATTATTTTCTCACAGAGATGAAAAAGTAACGATTTCACCTGTACTTTTAGCAGTGACTGCAAGCCTAGACACCTTTTCAGTTAGTGTTTCTTTTGGTATGCTTAACTTAGAAAAAACGATTTTTATTATGAGTGCAGGCTTAAGTGCATTAATTTGTGCTTATGGGTCATTAGTTATAGCACGTAGGAGCCAAGTCTTTTTTGGCAATAAAATTCAAATCATTGCTGGCATTATATTTATAATCATGAGTATTCTAGCTATTCAACAATAGATAAAATTGGAGAGTGATAAGTGTGAAAATATTATTTGTTTGTACAGGCAATACTTGTCGCAGTCCGATGGCAGAAGCTATTTTAAAACATAAACAAATAAACAATGTAGAAGTGCGCTCAGCGGGTATTTATGCGATGCCTAATGCACAAATGTCAGCACATGCACAACAAGTGTTAAATGAAGCCCAAATGTCCCATCAACATTTTGCGACGCAATTATCACAAGCTGAAATGGCATGGGCAGACTTAGTTTTAACGATGACGACTGCTCACAAAGATACCGTCATTTCCAATTATCCAGAAGCTGAGCATAAAGTATTTACATTGAAAGAGTATACAAATGAGGGCAGTTTAGAAAATGTAGTGGATCCTTATGGTGGTAATAGAGCAATTTATGAAGCAACATTTGCAGAATTAAAAGAACTGGTTGATCAATTAATACAAAAACTAGAAAAGAATTGAGGGGTCCTATGAAAAAACAATTTGGTTTACGCCTAAAGTTGGTGTTATTTGTTAGTGTTCTTGCACTAATCACCTACAGTGTCAGTTTTATATTCATTGAGTTTTTACAACCTACCTTCTTCCCTGACACAAATCGAAAAGTTTTTGAAGTGATTACGTATGCGTTAGGCATAACTTGGTCAGGGATATTAGCTGCCTTTTTAAGTGTAATCCTCATCAAGCCGTTGCAGCAGCTTGAACACTCTGCAACACTTGTGGCAGAAGGAAAAATAGGACAGGATGTACAAATGCCTAATACAAATGATGAGATTCGATCTGTTGCAGAGGCATTCCAACAAATGGTGTTAAACTTACGTCAAATGGTGGAAAGTATTGATCATAACTTCCAACAAACGAATCAATCGATTATCCAGCTTTCAGATGAAGCAGGAGTGGCAACAAGAAAGGCAGAAGGCATTGCATCTACCGTAAAGCATATTTCTACAGGAGCAGAAGCATCTGCAACTGCTGTACAAGATACTGCTGAAGCGATTGAAGATGTAAGAACGCTTGCAACAGAGGTAAATAGTAGGGCAGAAGCATCAGCATCACAAACTAAAGAGATTCTACATAATTTATCGACAACAACAAAAGCCATTGAAACATTAGTGAATAGTATTCAACAAATTGCGACAGGCAATAATGAGGCATTAAAAAGCATTCATGCGCTAGAAGAGAATGCTGGACAGGTAGAACGAATAATTAGCTTAGTTGGTGACATTGCAGCACAAACCAATCTGTTGGCACTAAACGCCTCTATAGAAGCTGCTCGTGCAGGAGAACATGGAAAAGGCTTTGCAGTAGTAGCTGAAGAAGTCCGTGGTTTGGCTGATGAAAGTGCAAAAGCAGTGCAAGGAATTACAGCTTTAATTCAAACCATGCAGCAAAACGTAGAGGTAGTTGTGAAACAAATGAACGAACAAGTTGCCTTTGCAACAAAGGAAGCTGATCGAGTTTCTGAAACAACGACAGCAGTAGAAAATATGGCTTCGAATGTACATGAAATGGCAACATCAATTGTTGAGATTTCTTCTTTAATTGAACAGCAAATGCATAATATTGAAACGACAGCTCGACAATCACAGGAAGTTGCTGCCATTGCGGAACAAACGTCAGCAGGTGCACAGGAAGTTCGTAGTGCTGCTGAAGAGCAAGCCTATGCAATTGAACAAGTCGAGCATCTGGCTCAAAGTTTGAAAAAGCAATCGGAAGCATTGCATAAAATGATCCAACAATTTGATAGACAAGCATAGTCCTGAAGGTTATACATAAATCCCATGAAAAATTGGATTTATGTATAACCTTTTTTATTAAAGGACAATTTATGTCCACTGTAAGTAAAAAGCTAAAAAAACTTCAGTAGATGGAATATTACAACAAAAGACCATTATCCGAACTTATTAACATGATATTCACATTATCCACAAAAAATAAGTTTAAAAGTGAATAATTTTATGTTAACATACAATTAATGTTCGTCTTTCGGGAAAAATCAACGTAAAAACATAAGAAAAATCGTGTTATTCTTCAGAAAGAAGTGGTACACTAAGGTTGACTATAATTCGAAAAGAGGGAACCCAGTGAGAATAGCAATTTCTTCTGATCACGGAGGCAATAACTTACGTCGTGAGATTATGCAGCTATTAGATGAACTTCAAATTAGCTACGAAGATTTTGGTCCACAATCTGCGGATTCAGTAGACTATCCAGACTATGCAAAACCTGTATCTGAGGGTGTTGCTAACGGAGAATTTGATAAAGGCATTTTAATTTGTGGCACAGGAATTGGTATGTCCATTGCCGCTAATAAGGTCAAGGGCATACGTTGTGCATTAGTACATGATGTATTTAGTGCCAAGGCAACGCGTTGCCATAATGATTCAAATATTTTAGCAATGGGCGAACGTGTAATTGGCCCTGGCCTTGCACGTGAAATCGTACAAGCATGGCTAGAAACCGATTTTGAAGGTGGCCGCCATGTACGCCGTATTGAAAAAATTACTGAACTAGAGCAATAATAGTTTTGTTATTCCATATATGGCATTCGTATAGGATGTCATATATGGCATAATTTTAATGGATATAGATGAAGGAGCTGAGCTTAATGGTTGTAAAACAAATACGAACACATTTGACTCAGTTACTCAGTGAATTTGAAGAGCAAGTAACATTACGACCCCATACAATTTTTGTAGTAGGGTGCTCTACATCTGAAGTGATTGGTCAGAAAATTGGCACAGCGGGAGCATTGGAGATAGCAGAAGCCATTTTTGAGCCGTTACAAGAATTTGCAGCAAAGCATCAATTGCTTTTAGCATTCCAAGGTTGTGAGCATATAAATCGCGCCATTACTATGGAAGCATCTACAGCTGAAAAATTTGGCTATGATCCAGTAGCGGTTGTCCCAGTACGTACGGCAGGCGGCTCAATGTCAGCATATGCCTATACGCAATTTGATAACCCAGTGATTGTTGAAACAATACAGGCACATGCAGGTATTGATATTGGACAAACATTAATCGGTATGCATTTGAAAGCAGTAGCTGTGCCTGTTCGAACATCGGTAAAAATGGTAGGAGAAGCTGTTGTGACGATTGCAACAACACGTCCTAAGCTAATTGGCGGAGAACGTGCAGTATATAAATAATTACCACCCTATTTAGTGGTAGAGATGAATAACGATACTTTAGGAGGCTTTTTCAAACATGGCATATGAAAAATTAGCAGTACAAGACAAAGCAGTACTAGATGGAATTCTTGCAGAAAAAACACGTCAGCAAGCAAATATTGAATTGATTGCATCAGAAAACTTTGTATCCGAAGCAGTGATGGAAGCGCAAGGATCAGTACTGACAAATAAATACGCTGAAGGTTATCCTGGTAAACGCTATTATGGTGGCTGTGAGCATGTAGACGTAGTAGAAGACATTGCACGTGATCGTGTAAAAGAACTCTTCGGAGCAGAATATGCAAATGTGCAACCACACTCAGGTGCACAAGCAAACATGGCTGTTTACCATACGATTCTAGAACCAGGTGACACAGTTCTGGGTATGAACCTTTCGCATGGTGGTCACTTAACACATGGTTCTCCAGTAAACTTCTCTGGTATTCTATATAATTTTGTAGAGTATGGTGTAACACAAGATACACAAGTGATTGATTATGAAGATGTACGACAAAAGGCTTTAGAGCATAAACCGAAACTGATTGTTGCTGGTGCATCTGCTTATCCACGTGAAATTGACTTCTCTAAATTCCGTGAAATTGCAGACGAAGTCGGAGCCTATTTCATGGTGGATATGGCACACATTGCTGGACTTGTAGCTGCTGGCGAACATCAATCACCAGTGCCATATGCTGATTTTGTTACATCAACTACACATAAAACATTACGTGGACCACGTGGTGGATTAATTCTTGCTTCAAAAGAATGGGAGCAAAAACTAAATAAATCTGTATTCCCAGGCATTCAAGGTGGCCCATTAATGCATGTTATTGCTGCAAAAGCTGTAGCATTTGGAGAAGCTTTACAACCAGAATTTAAAGACTATGCAAAACAAATTAAAGCCAATGCAAAGGCATTAGCAGAAGTATTAATTGCTGAGGGTGTTGAAATTGTTTCTGGTGGTACAGATAACCATTTATTACTGCTAAATGTTAAATCTCTTGGTTTAACAGGTAAAGTAGCAGAGCACGCACTAGATGAAGTAGGGATTACAACAAATAAAAATACAATCCCTTACGATACTGAATCTCCATTTGTCACTTCTGGAATTCGTATTGGTACTCCAGCGGTCACTTCTCGTGGCTTTAAAGAGGAAGATATGAAAGAAGTAGGAGCAATTATAGCGGCTGTTCTTAAAAGCCCTGAAGATGAGGCAGTTAAAGCAGATGCAAAAGATCGTGTGAAGGCATTAACTGATAAGCATCCACTATATGTATAATCAATAGAATAATAGCTGTATTTAAAGTACAAAATTTACTTTAAATACAGCTTTTTATTTTGGAAATGGAGGATTAAACTGTAAAAAACATCTTTTTTCTAATAAAGTAGAATAATCCTCTTATTTTTGAATAAATTTACATAAAAACGGTATAAAGGGATATATTATAGTAGGCAGAGGACAGATAGTGTCCTAGAAAAGAAGTTTTTTTTAATAAAAGTGAAAATTTAATTAAATTTTATGTACAATGGAAATGAGATGAAGTGATAGAAAAGGAGGGGTTGGATGGTCACTAAATCGTTAAACACAGATTATGATGTATTATTAAACAGCATTCGCAAATTAGGTAATAATTCGAAAGAAAGCTACGTTATTTTTGATGCGACGAAGCATCATTACATAGTAGAGTGTAATGATTCTTTTTGTATGCTTACTAATGCTGCACGTTCACAAATTCTAAATACTGATTATTTTTCATGGCTATCAATGGACGAAAAAATGACAACCATTGAAATGATTAAAGAAAAAATACATAACGGCATAATGGTGCAGGCGAAGCTATATCATAATGGCATCGATAAACCTCCCTTTTGGGCAGAAATACAAGCATTACCTTTTTGCAATGAGGCAAATGTAACGCAATTTGTTTTAGTATTAGTGAAGGATGTTACATATTATCATACAGAAGACTTCTTAATGCGTTTAGAAAATGATATGTACAGGGCAATTGAGAAGGAGTTTACTTTTGAGCAAAAGATGAAGCTTATTTGTCAAGGCCTCGATGAATTTTTCATGCCAAATATTGCAAGTATGGTGCTTATAAAAACAGAAGTAAACCAATTACAAGTTTTCATAGGAGATAATCAAACAGAGAGCGTACCAAAATGTTGTACAAACAATGATTTCTTTAATAAGGTCATGCAATCAGAAACGTCTACTTTCATAGAAAATTTAGATGAAGTGAATATTCCTAAAGAACATAAGCAATATGCTTCGCTAGCTAAAAAGCCGCATGGATGGTTTATCCCTATACGTAATCAACAGCGGCAAGTAATAGGTGTTTTCTCGATATTTAGCCAAAAAACACAAAGTGACCAAATGCTTAAAAATATGTTTCGAAAAATGGGTGCTCTTGTTGCATTGGCTTATTCATATGCAAGGACGCAGAAAAAAATTTGGGATTTAGCCTATACAGACATTACAACAGGTCTGCCTAATCGTCACAGCTTTGTTAATACGATTGAAAGGGAAGTCCAGCAGGGGCAAAGCGGCTTTATTAAAATATTAAAACCTAGTGAATTTCATCAAGTAGTTGAATTATATGGCCGTGAAATTGGTGATGAACTTTTAAGACAACTTGCCAAACGTCTTGAGCAAGACAAGTCAGAAAGTAATGAGTATGTTGCTAGATTCACTAGCTCTAGTTTGATTATGACTACAATGTCACTTCATGAAGATTTGAATGATTATGAGATGAGAATAAAAGAAACGATTCGCCAGCCTTTTATTATAGGAGGAAAGCAAATCTATATTACATTAAAAACAGGTATTGCTTCCTATAATGATGACATAAATATTAATGATGCGATTCGTTTTGCAGATAATGCGTTATCCTTTGCAATCGATAGGCCAGGCACACATACTGAAATATTTACAACAGAGAAAAATGATGTGCTTGTACAGAAGATGACGGTTTTAAATCATTTGTCAGAAGCCATCAAAAATAAAGAAATAACAGTCCACTTACAGCCTAAAGTAGATTTACGCAATGGGGAAATTCAAAGTATTGAAGCACTCGCAAGATGGATTTCTCCAAAATTGGGTTTTGTTTCACCAGCAGTCTTTATTCCAGTAGCTGAGAGTGCTGGTAAGGTTCGAGAAATTGATGTGCTTATTTTAGAGACGGTACTCTCATGGCTTTCAGAACGACAACGCCTAGGAAGGAAATTAGTGAAAATAGCTGTCAATATTTCACCTGACCATTTTTACTACACGCACTTTGTTCAGGATACACTGAAACTTGTGCGGAAGTACAATATTGACCCTAGCTATATTATCTTAGAGGTGACAGAAAATATTGGTTTAGTAGATTTCCAATCAGCCTATAAGATCATTCAAGAGCTGAAGAGCTATGGCTTTAAAACATCCGTAGATGATTTTGGAACAGGCTTTTCTTCATTAAGCTATTTACAACAACTACCGTTTGCTGAACTAAAGATTGATCGTAGCTTCATCAATGCTATTGAAGATCCAGCAACACTTGCTATTGTTCGCTCTATCATTCAGTTAGCATTAAATTTAGGGATGATTTCAGTGGCAGAGGGTATAGAGACAGAGGAACAGGTTGAGATTCTACGTGCGCTAGGATGCACAGTAGGACAAGGATACTTCTATTTCAAGCCAATGCCAATTGAACAATTAGATATAATCCTTGATCAATAACTTAGTTTTGACAAAAGAATAGATGATAAATGGAGTTGTCCTAAATTTATTTTTGAGGCGACTCCTTTTTTCTGTTATACTAGTTGAGATAAAAATGAATCCGAACGGTGAGGAGAGAATCCCTTTGAGCAAAGTCTATGTATTTGATCATCCACTAATCCAACACAAATTAACTTATATTCGCGACAAGAATACAGGAACAAAAGAATTTCGTGAGCTAGTAGACGAAGTGGCAACACTAATGGCATTTGAAATTACACGTGATATGCCAGTAGAGGAAATTGAAATTGAAACACCTGTAACAATTGCAAAAACAAAAGTACTTTCTGGTAAAAAACTTGCAATCGTACCAATTTTACGTGCAGGTATCGGTATGGTAGATGGCGTATTAAAGCTTATCCCTGCTGCAAAAGTTGGTCATATTGGTCTTTACCGTGATCCAGAAACATTAAAACCAGTTGAATATTACGCAAAACTTCCTGCAGATGTTGAAGAACGTGATTTCATCATTGTAGATCCAATGCTTGCAACTGGTGGTTCTGCAGTGGAGGCAATTCATTCACTGAAAAAACGTGGAGCTAAAAACATTAAATTCATGTGCTTAATCGCTGCACCAGAGGGTGTGAAAGCTATTCAAGAAGAACATTCGGATGTAGATATTTACATTGCTGCACTTGATGAAAAATTAAACGACCATGGTTATATTGTACCAGGCTTAGGTGATGCCGGAGACCGTCTATTCGGTACAAAATAAAAATCCATACATGAAATTTCCTCATTTAGGAAACTAATAATTTGTGAAAGCGTCCTTCAAATTGAAGGGCGTTTCATAGTATGTGTAGGTAAGTAATCCCTCATCAACAGGAGATTGATCTTACTATACAATAACAAAAAGGACGGTGCAGATCGTTTTGACAAAGAAATGGAAAGTAATGACGATTTTTGGTACAAGACCAGAAGCAATTAAAATGGCTCCTCTTGTTTTGGAGTTACAAAAGTATCCTAAGCAAGTAGAATCTATTGTAACTGTAACAGCACAGCATCGCCAAATGCTCGATCAAGTATTAGAGACGTTTAGTATTACACCAAACTATGACTTAAATATAATGAAGGATCGCCAAACATTAATTGATGTAACGACAAACGCATTACAGGGTTTAGATAAAGTAATGAAGGAAGCACAACCAGATATCGTTTTGGTACATGGTGATACAGCAACGACTTTCATTGCAAGCCTCGCTGCGTTCTATAACCAAATTGCTATAGGACATGTAGAAGCGGGACTTCGAACATGGAACAAATATTCACCATATCCAGAGGAAATGAATCGCCAACTAACAGGCGTGATGGCAGATTTACATTTTGCGCCAACTGAAGTATCTAAAAAGAATCTTTTAGATGAGAACAAAAATCCAGCGACGATTTTTGTTACAGGTAATACAGCAATAGACGCATTAGCAACAACAGTCAGTGAACACTACACGCATCCTGTATTAGATAAAATTGGCGAGGATCGCATGATTTTATTAACGGCACATCGTCGCGAAAATCTTGGTGAACCAATGCGCCATATGTTTAAAGCGATCACTAGAATACTCGCAGAACATGAGGATGTTCAAGTAGTTTATCCAGTTCATATGAATCCGGCTGTAAGAGAAATTGCTAATGAAATTTTAGGGAATAATAAACGAGTGCATTTAATTGAGCCTCTTGAAGTATTTGATTTCCATAACTTTGCGGCAAATTCATATATGATCTTAACGGATTCAGGCGGTGTACAAGAAGAGGCACCTTCATTAGGGAAGCCAGTGCTTGTTCTTAGAGATACGACAGAACGTCCAGAGGGGATTGCAGCAGGAACATTAAAGTTAGCAGGAACAGAAGAGGAAACAATTTACGCCTTAGCAAAGGAATTACTAACAGATAATAATGCCTATGAAGCAATGGCTAAAGCATCAAATCCATATGGAGATGGACATGCATCTAAGCGTATTGTTGAAGCATTGCTAGGATTTTTGCAAAAAACTAATTAAAATACTATATTTTATATTAAAAATAAGTCTAATGTACCTGTTGAAATGGGTAAGCTAATTTACGAGCATAATCTTGTCGTAAATTAGCTTTTTTTATGCGTGAGAAGGTTGAGAAATTTTGAAACTATGAAATTTCATACACAAATTTGTCAACAATTTGACAAGAGTATAGAGGCTGTGAAGTTTTTCTCCTTTACCAATTGACTTCAAATATCACCTATTGTATGCTTACAAAGGGTAAGAATGATAAGGGTTTCTGTTCATAAATAGGACGTTGAAACACTTGTTATATCAACTTTCTACTAAATTGACAGTTCAAAATAAGACTGTCGATTTGCAACGTTTTGTGCGTTTCGGTTTTTACCGAGTCGGTAAGGGGTGTAAGTTATTTTTTTGGGCATTTACACCTGTAATTGAAATGACTCTCCCATTACTATTCCGCTGTGAGTAGTGCTTTTCACTGCTCTTTTCTGATTTCACATAGTGGTCAGCAAACGTTTTCATTACTCGAAAAAATGATTCAGGAGATTACAACCAATGCTAGATTTGCATCACATTTTTGCTGTGCAGAAGAGGGCGTTATTTTTTTTGCTTGCACTCTGCGCATTAGGCTGGGGATTTACCCCCTATCAAACTGTTTTTGCGGGCATCGCAGTCGGTGCATTCTTTGGTACGTATAATTTTTGGATTTTAGTTCGGCGTATGGAGAAGTTTGACAGATCCATTAGTGAAGGGAAGAAAATAGGCTCACTTGGTACAGCGCTTCGCTTTGGATCAGGTGTTGCGGCAGTCGCAATAGCCATTTCGTTGCCAAACTATTTTCACTTAATTAGCACGGTTATAGGGCTAATGATTCCGTACGTTTTTCTCTTTGTCGAGAGAATTGTGTCACATGTAAGGAACCGCTAATGTGCTTTAAATTAGAAAGAGAGGTGAAAAATAACAATGAATCATGAAGCTCCGTTACTAGAAGTCGGTTTTTTAACATTTAACTTATCAACAGTTATGATGTTACTAGTTGCAGCAATTATCGTATTTTTAATTGCCTTTATTTCAACTAGAAGCCTAAAGTTAAAACCTACTGGTATGCAAAACTTTATGGAATGGATTATGGATTTCGTTAAGAATATCATTAAAAGCAACATGGATTGGAAAACTGGTGGTCGATTCCACGTTCTAGGTATCACACTAATTATGTTTATCGCAGTATCTAACTTACTAGGTCTTCCTTTCTCAATTGTCTATGGGCATGAGCTATGGTGGAAATCACCAACAGCTGACCCTACAGTAACGATGACATTAGCAGCAATGATATTAGTCTTAACGCATTTCTATGGTGTAAAAATGAAGGGTACAGGTCATTATGTTGGTACGTTCTTCAAACCAATGTCATTCATGTTCCCACTTAAAATAGTAGAAGAATTTGCAAACACATTAACATTAGGTTTACGTCTTTACGGTAACATTTACGCGGGTGAGATTTTACTTGGCTTACTTGCAGGTTTAGCATCATCAGGTGCTGTGGGATTCATCGGGGCAATCGTTCCAATGATGGCATGGCAAGGTTTCTCAATTTTCATCGGCTTTATCCAAGCCTTTATCTTCACAATGTTAACAATGGTTTACATGGCTCATAAAGTGAGCGATGACCATTAATATAAAGCATATACCCTATGCTTGAACAACAAAAACAAACAATTCCAAGGAGGAAATTTTCAAATGACAGGTTCATTAGGTTTATTAGCAGCAGCAATCGCAATCGGTTTAGGTGCACTTGGTGCAGGTATTGGTAACGGTCTTATTGTATCAAAAACAGTAGAAGGTATCGCTCGTCAACCAGAAGCTCGTGGCGTTCTTCAAACTACAATGTTCATCGGGGTTGCATTAGTTGAGGCCCTACCGATCATCGCAGTAGTAGTAGCATTCATCGTAATGAACAAATAATTCAGTTGAACACTGAATTTTACTAGTGGCGAAGCAGGATTCTCCAGATGAAACTTCGCCCTTCATTTTGGAACTGATAAAAGCTATGTGTAAATATAGCTTTTTAAAATAGGTAGTTTTTTAGTCATTAAATTATGTTGAAGTTATAGCTCTTGAAGGGAGTGAAACAATCGTGTTTTTAGATAATCTTGTACTAGGTGCAGGCGGTGCTTCGTTAAATAGTGGAGATATCATCGCAACATTAGTTATTTTCATCGTATTAATGTTACTACTTAAGAAATTCGCTTGGGGTCCACTTATGGGCATTATGCAACAACGTGAAGAATTAGTAGCGAGTGAAATCGAAGCAGCTGAAAAAGCGCGCAAAGAATCGCACCAATTTTTAGAAGAACAAAAGAGCCTTCTTAAGGAAGCTCGTACAGAAGCACAATCGATTGTTGAAGGCGCTAAGAAGCAAGGCGAATTACAAAAAGAAGAAATTCTTACTGTAGCTCGTAATGAAGCAAATCGCTTAAAAGAATCGGCTTTACGTGAAATTGAGTCTGAAAAAGAAAAAGCTATTGCAGCTGTACGTGATGAAGTCGTTTCATTATCTGTACTTGCAGCATCTAAAGTCCTTAGCAAAGAGATTTCTGAGGCAGACAACCGTGCTCTAATTGAAGAGACGATTGCGAAGGCAGGGGAAGCTCGATGAGTAATTCAACTGTAGCAAAACGTTACGCTCAAGCGCTTTTTGAATTGGCGCAACAAAAAAATATTCTTACTGAAGTAGGAGCAGACTTAAGTGAACTAACAAAAGTAGTAAAAGAATCGCCTGATTTTTTAACGCTTTTAAATGCACCTAAGTTCTCCGTTGAACGAAAAAAACAAATGGTAGCTGATATCTTTAATGGTGCAACACCAGAAGTTTTACACACTGTTCAACTTCTAGTTGAGAAAAAACGTGTAAACGAGATGACACAAATTGCTAAGGCATATGCTGAACTTGCTGCGCAAGCACAAGGCACTGCAGATGCAACAGTATTTTCAACACGTGCACTTTCTGCAGAAGAAAGCGCTAATATTTCAGCAGCGTTCGCGAAACTTGTTGGAAAACAATCATTAAATATTACAAACGAAGTTGATCCATCTTTACTTGGTGGTATTCGTGTTCAAATCGGTAACCATATTTATGATAGCTCAGTAGCTAATAAACTAGAGCGTCTAAAACGTGAATTAATCGGTTAATAATTTAGAAATGTGAGAGGTGACATACATGGGCATCAAGGCTGAAGAAATCAGCAGTCTGATTAAACAACAGATTGAGAATTATGAATCTGAACTTAAAGTAAGCGAAGTTGGTACAGTTATCCGTATTGGTGACGGTATTGCTCTTGCTCATGGCCTCGACAACGCCATGGCTGGAGAACTACTAGAGTTCTCTAATGGTGTTATGGGTATGGCTCAAAACCTAGAAGAAGGTAACGTTGGTATCGTAATCTTAGGTCCATACACTGACATCAAAGAAGGCGATGAAGTTCGTCGTACAGGTCGTATCATGGAAGTACCAGTTGGTGAAGAACTAATTGGTCGTGTTGTAAACCCACTTGGACAACCAGTGGATGGACAAGGTCCTATCAACACTACAAAATCTCGTCCAATCGAAAGTCCAGCTTTCGGTGTAATGGCTCGTAAATCAGTACACGAACCACTACAAACTGGTATTAAAGCGATTGACGCATTAGTACCAATCGGTCGTGGTCAACGTGAGTTAATCATCGGTGACCGTCAAACTGGTAAAACATCTGTAGCTATCGATACAATTCTTAACCAAAATGACCAAAATATGATTTGTATCTACGTAGCAATCGGTCAAAAAGAATCTACTGTACGTGGTGTTGTAGAAACTCTTCGTAAACATGGCGCTTTAGATTACACAATCGTTGTGACAGCTTCTGCTTCTCAACCAGCTCCATTATTATTCTTAGCACCATTTGCTGGTGTATCTATGGCTGAAGAATTCATGTTACAAGGTAAACACGTATTAATCGTGTATGATGATCTTTCTAAACAAGCATCAGCTTACCGTGAACTTTCACTTCTTCTTCGCCGTCCTCCAGGTCGTGAAGCATATCCTGGTGACGTTTTCTACTTACACAGCCGCTTACTTGAACGTGCTGCGAAGTTAAATGAAACATATCAAAATGGTTCAATTACAGCTCTTCCATTCGTTGAGACACAAGCTGGGGATATCTCTGCATACATCCCAACTAACGTAATCTCAATCACTGATGGACAAATCTTCTTACAATCTGACTTATTCAACTCAGGTGTACGTCCAGCGATTAACGCCGGTCTTTCTGTATCACGTGTAGGTGGATCTGCTCAAATTAAAGCGATGAAAAAGGTTGCGGGTACACTTCGTCTTGACTTAGCTGCATTCCGTGAGCTTGAATCATTTGCTCAATTTGGTTCAGATTTAGATAAAGTAACACTTGCTAAACTGGAGCGTGGTAAACGTACGGTTGAAGTTCTTAAACAAGACCTTAACAAACCACTAAAAGTTGAAAAACAAGTTGCAATCCTTTACGCATTAACTAAAGGTCATTTAGATGATATTCCAGTACAAGATATCGTTCGCTTCGAATCAGAATTCTTAAGCTGGTTAGATTCAAACCACACAAACGTTTTAGATCATGTTCGTACTACTAAAGAGCTTGCTCCTGATGCGGATTATGAAGCAGCAATCAATGCATTCAAAAAAACTTTCGCTAAATCAGAATAAGTCTTAGCTAGTCACTTGATTAAAAAACAGAAGGTGGTGAAATACCAGTGGTAAACTTACGCGAAATTAAAGGTCGTATTACTTCAACAAAGAGTACGAAGCAAATTACAAAAGCAATGCAGATGGTTTCTTCTTCTAAGTTACGTCGTGCAGAGCAAAATGCTAAAGCTTACGTTCCTTACATGGAAAAAATTCAGGACGTAGTAGGCGCGATCGCTTCAGGGACAAAAGACAGCGGACATCCAATGTTAACTGCTCGTCCTGTTAAGAAAACGGCTTACTTAGTCATTGGTTCTGACCGTGGTCTTGCAGGTGCTTACAATTCAAGTATCCTACGTCAAGTACAACGTACGATTAACGAGCGTCATAAATCAAAAGACGAATACGTTATTTTAGCAGTAGGTCGTGTTGTTCGTGACTACTTTGTGAAACGTGATCATAATGTCATCAGTAATGTTGTCGGTCTACCTGACCAACCAACATTTGCTGATATTAAAGAAATCGCTCGTAATGCTGTTGGTATGTTCATTGATGGTACGTATGACGAACTTTATATGTACTATAATCACTTTGTCAGCGCTATTGCTAGCGAAGTGACAGAGAAAAAACTTCTTCCATTAACAGATATTGCCCCTGCAAGCGGTACTGCTTCTTATGAATTCGAGCCATCGGGTGAAGCAATTCTAGAAGTGTTACTTCCACAATATGCGGAAAGCTTAGTTTATGGCGCATTATTAGATGGAAAAGCAAGTGAACATGCTTCTCGTATGACGGCTATGAAAAATGCAACAGATAATGCAACTGATCTTATTTCAGACCTTTCTTTGCAATATAACCGTGCACGTCAAGCGGCGATTACACAAGAAATTACAGAAATCGTTGGTGGAGCTGCAGCCTTAGAATAGGCAAGCAGCTTCCCAATGTCGTATAAGAATACGATAGGAGGGTACACAGTAATGAATAAAGGACATGTTATTCAAGTAATGGGTCCAGTTGTTGACGTTAAATTCGACAATGGCCAATTACCAGCAATCTATAACGCTTTAACAGTTAAGATTGAACGTCCTAATGAAGAACCAACAATTCTTGCATTAGAAGTTGCGCTTCATTTAGGTGATGATTCTGTTCGTACAATTGCGATGTCATCTACTGATGGCTTACAACGTGGAGCAGAAGTAACAGACTTAGGAAAAGCTATCTCAGTACCAGTTGGTGAAGTTACACTAGGTCGTGTATTCAACGTACTTGGAGAAGTAATTGACTTAGGTGAAGAGATTCCAGCAGACGCACGTCGTGATTCAATTCACCGTGAAGCACCAACTTTCGAGAATCTTTCAACTACAGTTGAAATTCTTGAAACAGGTATCAAAGTAGTAGACTTACTTGCACCATATATCAAAGGTGGTAAAATCGGTCTATTCGGTGGTGCCGGTGTAGGTAAAACTGTATTAATCCAAGAATTAATCAACAATATCGCACAAGAGCACTCTGGTATCTCTGTATTCGCTGGTGTAGGTGAGCGTACTCGTGAAGGGAACGACTTATTCTTCGAAATGAGCGATTCAGGCGTTATCAAGCAAACAGCGATGGTATTCGGTCAAATGAACGAACCACCTGGTGCACGTATGCGTGTTGCTTTAACTGGTCTTACAATGGCGGAATACTTCCGTGATGAGCAAGGTCAAGACGTACTTTTATTCATCGACAATATCTTCCGTTTCACACAAGCAGGTTCTGAGGTTTCTGCCCTATTAGGTCGTATGCCTTCTGCGGTAGGTTACCAACCAACACTTGCAACTGAAATGGGTAAACTACAAGAGCGTATCACATCTACGAACAAAGGATCTGTAACTTCTATTCAAGCGATTTATGTACCAGCCGATGACTATACTGACCCGGCTCCAGCTACAACTTTCGCCCACTTAGATGCAACAACTAACCTTGAGCGTAAATTATCTGAAATGGGTATCTACCCTGCGGTTGACCCATTAGCTTCGACTTCTCGTGCATTATCACCTGAAATCGTAGGCGCTGAGCACTACGCAATTGCTACTGGTGTACAACGTACAATCCAACGTTACCGTGAATTACAAGATATCATTGCAATCTTAGGTATGGATGAGTTATCTGATGAAGATAAACAAACAGTAGAACGTGCTCGTCGTATTCAATTCTTCTTATCACAAAACTTCCACGTAGCGGAACAATTCACTGGTCAAAAAGGTTCTTATGTACCTGTAAAAGAAACTGTTCGTTCATTCAAGGAAATCCTTGATGGCAAATGGGATCACCTACCAGAAGATGCTTTCCGTCTAGTTGGTTCAATTGATGAAGTAGTTGAAAAAGCGAAAAGCATGGGCGTAGAGGTTTAATACTAGGGACGAGGAGGAAAAAATATGAAGACAGTTCTAGTCAATATTGTCACTCCCGACGGCCCAGTATACGATTCTGAAGTATCAATGGTAATCGCTAAAACAACTTCAGGAGAAATCGGTGTTCTTGCAGGCCATATTCCAATGGTTGCTCCACTTGCAATTGGTGCAGTGAAGCTTAAAAAAGAAAACGGTTCGACTGATATTGTTGCAGTAAGCGGTGGTTTCATTGAAGTTCGTCCAGAAAAAATCTCAATTTTAGCGCCGTCTGCTGAAATTGCTGAAAGCATCGATGTTCAACGTGCTAAAGAAGCCGTTAAACGTGCTGAAGGACGTCTTCAAAGTAAACAAGACAACATTGATTTCAAACGTGCTGACCTAGCATTAAAACGTGCGTTGAATCGTATCAACGTTCATGAGGGTAATATCTAATTCATTTTTAACGGGCAGATATCGCATCTGCCCGTTTTTTAAGGTGAATAAACATATTGAAGGAGAAATGGAGGATGCTACATGGAAATATATGAAGCGATCGGACAAGAAGCTTTATTGGGTATTTTGTCTCACCTATTTTTTATTGCTATTACTTTTTACGCATTACAAGCTTTTATGATCGAAAAATTATTTAAAAAGAATCGAGTTTTTCAAATTCAGCTCATTTATATTTTACTTAGTATTGCGATAGGCTCAGCAGTATCTAATTTCTTTCTTCAAATATCTAGCTGGTCAGGCAAACTTCCTTATTTATTTTAAAGAATTCGTAGCTTTCTTTCATAAATTTAGAGGTCTACATACTTCAAAGGACTTTATAATACCATTTGTGTGGCCCTTTGAACTATGTAAAAAGACGCTAATACATTAAATTCTTATGAATTTTACGCTATTAGCTACCAAGATACCCATTGATAAATGTACGATAATAGGGCCTGCCACTTCATTTTTTATAGAAAAAAGTGAAAAGTTGTTTTTTATTCATATATCTTTGGGTATGTATTAGAAGCGAACAGGTTATTGGTCATTCACAAAAAAAATTTAGCAGCGTACAATAAATAAATAGCAAAAAATCTAATAATGGCTTAAAATAGTGATTTGGACGCTTGAACGAGCGTTAGAAAAGTTGTACTATAGAGTTGTTTGTTTACTGATTATGACATTATACTTCTTTATTAAAATAAAAATTTGGTAGGTTAATAGATTGAATTCGGAGGGACATAGGGTGGATAAAATAATAGTGACTGGCGGCCAAAAACTACAGGGGAAAGTACGTGTAGAGGGCGCAAAAAATGCAGTGTTACCAATCCTTGCAGCAGCTTTACTTGCTTCAAAAGGAGAAAATGTAATTAAAGAAGTCCCTAATTTAGCAGACGTCTTTACAATAAATGAAGTACTTAAAAGTTTAAACGCAGCAGTTACATATATACCTGAAGATAATGCCGTATATATAGATGCAACAAAAGAACTTTCAAGTGAAGCTCAATTTGAATTTGTTAGTAAAATGCGTGCATCTATTTTAGTAATGGGATCTCTACTTGCTCGTAATGGCTATGCTCGTGTAGCACTTCCTGGAGGCTGTGCAATTGGATCACGTCCGATTGAATTACACTTAAAAGGCTTTGAAGCAATGGGTGCAAAAATTTCATTTGGCCATGGCTATGTTGAGGCGAAGACAGAGGGTCGCTTAAAAGGGGCTAATGTGTATTTGGATTTCCCAAGTGTTGGGGCAACTGAAAATATTATGACAGCTGCATCTTTAGCTGAAGGGACAACTGTAATTGAAAATGCAGCGAAAGAGCCTGAAATCGTGGATCTTGCAAACTTTATTAATAGTATGGGTGGCCGTGTAATCGGTGCGGGGACAAATACGATTCGTATAGAAGGAGTCGATACATTATATGGAGTAGAGCATCATATTATTCCTGACCGTATTGAAGCTGGTACATTTATGGTGGCAGCAGCTATTACGAGAGGAGATGTGGTGATTGAAAACGCAGTTCCTGAGCATATGACTGCTTTAATAGCTAAAATGCGTGAGATGGGCGTAGAAATTACTGAGTTGGATGAAGGAATCCGTGTACGAGTTCCTAAAACACTAAAAGCAGTTGATATCAAAACAATGCCACATCCTGGTTTCCCAACAGATATGCAATCACAAATGATGGCGTTAATGCTTACTGCTGAAGGTACGAGTATTATTACAGAAACGGTATTCGAAAACCGTTTTATGCATGTTGAGGAATTCCGTCGCATGAATGCTGGTGCTAAAATAGAGGGACGTTCTGTGTTTATCGAGGGGCCTGTGGATCTTCAGGGAGCTGAGGTAATGGCAACGGATTTACGAGCTGCGGCTGCATTAATTTTAGCGGGTCTTGTATCAGAAGGAATGACACGTGTCACAAAACTTCATCATTTAGATCGTGGTTATGTTGATTTCCATGGAAAATTAGCATCTCTTGGTGCTAATATTGAACGTATTACAGAAGAAGTAGTGACAATTGAAGATGTAACAGTTGAATTGCCTACAAACTAAATAGATTTTAAAACCCTTTGCTTTTTATGCAGAGGGTTTTTGTTTTCTCATAACTACAAGAAATCTAGCATATTATTCCTTATGAAAAAATGGATGATTAGTATAGGTGTCATTTGCTTGATTGGGGCATTATATATGCTTCCTATAGTAGGGTTTAGTGAAAGACAAGAGGCTATCATACCTCAAACTAGTGATAAGAATGCTTGTGAAATATTTATAGAAGTGGAGGGGCAAGAAGAAAAAATCCCTTTGGAAACGTATATTACAGGAGTAGTTGCTGCAGAAATGCCCGTTTCTTTTAAAAAAGAGGCACTGAAGGCACAAGCTATTGCAGCACGCACATATGCGTTGAAAACGACAAATTACGGAAAAATTGCGATCGCCCCAACTGTGGCAAAGCAAGTCTTCTATGATGAAGAACAAAGAAAGGCGAATTGGGCTAGCAATTTCCTGGGAAATGAAAAGAAAATTGTCGAAGCTATCAATGAAACACAAGGACAAGTTATTCTTTATAATAATGAATTGATTACAGCCATGTTTCATTCAACAAGCAATGGTAAAACAGAAAGTGCTTATGGATATGGTGGAAATGATATTCCATATTTGCAAAGTGTTGCAAGTATATCTGATCAAACATCTCCTAAGTTTGAGGCTGAGCAAGAATGGACTTTAGCTCAATGGAATAAGCTCTGGCCTATACAATGGCAACCTAGTGATTTTAATCGTATCCAGTTATTTTATAATGATTCTGGACGAGTAGAACGTTTACAGCTAGGGAATAACGTCTGGACAGGGAGAGAGGTAAGAACGCTCCTTGGTATACCATCAACTGATTTCACAATCATCTTTAATGCCAATAAAAGAAAAGTTCAAGTGAAAACTCAAGGTTATGGGCATGGAGTGGGCATGAGTCAATATGGAGCTGAGGCAATGGCAAATGAAGGGAAAACAGCTGCCGAAATTTTACACTATTATTATCAAGATATTGAAATAAAAAAAATAGATGCATGTTTAAAATAACTTCTAGTTGTTCACACTGCAACTAGAGGTGATGAAAATGAGAGAGGATAAAAATAACAAAGCTTCTCAAAACCAAGATCCAAATCAAAAGGAAAATGGCCAATTACAAAAGAAACCGTGGTTTTGGCCAGTAGTTTACACAGGTGGTGCACTTGTTCTAGCAGGATTGTTATTTGGTTACAATAGTCTCGTATCAAAAGTAGAAGAGGCTCCTTTACCAGATTTAGCTGAAGTAGATCCAGGTCCTGTAGTGGAAACTAATGCACGAACTGAAAACATGAAGTATCCATTCAAAGAAGAGAATTTTAGTAAAGTACAAGTCTTACAAGAATTTTACGAGTTAGAGGCAAATGAAGAGTCTCGTGAAAATGCACTAATGGTATTTAATCAAACATTTACTACATCTTCAGGAATCTCTATTGCTATGAATGGTGAAGAGTTTGAAGTACTAGCTGCTATGAGTGGTAAAGTACTAGAGGTAAAACTAGACGCATTTACAGGCAATAAGATCGTGATCGAGCATCCAAATGGTATGCAGACACATTATAGCTCTGTGAAGGATATCGCTGTTAAAGAAGGCGATGAGGTTACACAAGGTCAAGCATTAGGAAAAGCGACTGACAACGAGTGGAATCAAGCGGCTGGCGTCCACATGCATTTCGAAATTCTTGAAAACGGAAAATATATCAATCCGAAAAAATTACTAGCTTTTTAATGAGAAAAGCTAGTAACGCATAAAAAGTCAGCATTTTATCAAGAAAATGCAAAACGTGTTCTGAATAGCTTTGTCCTCACATAAGGTGAAGAAATGCGCAAATGTGCATCTGATTGCCAAAGCATTTTGTGAAATTGTGTGGAAAGGACGAAGAACGTGCATGAGCACATTCGGAAGCGCTGCATACGCCTCGGTGAATTACTGATTGAGACGCGTGAGACTGTGCGTGTCCTCGCGAAAATGACTGGTTATTCAAAAAGTACGGTGCACAAGGATTTAACAGAGCGATTACCAACAATTCATGAAGGATTAGCTGACCAAGTGAAAGAAATACTCGCCTACCATAAGGCCGTACGTCATATTCGCGGAGGAGAAGCAACGAAAAACAAGTGGAAAGAAAGAGCGAGTCAAGAATGATTCGTTCTTTTTTGTTGTGTTGGACAAGCATAAGTGATGATTTTCTAAGAATAGTAATTCTATATTATAGCCGTTCACTGCCTAAAAAGAAAACAGTCTTATTCACTAAATTTAGGTGAAATTACCAATAGAATATGATAAAATATTCTAGATAAAGAGATAAAATGAACGTTATGTAGTTGGAACTGGCGGGAAGGAGAAATTATAAAATGTTTTCGAAAGATATTGGCATTGACTTAGGGACTGCGAACGTATTAATCCACGTTAAGGGGAAAGGGATCGTCCTCAATGAACCATCTGTTGTGGCGATCGATAAAAAGACAAATAAAGTATTAGCGGTTGGGGAAGAAGCCCGCCAAATGGTAGGGAGAACGCCAGGTAATATCACAGCTATTCGTCCACTAAGAGACGGAGTCATTGCAGATTTTGATGTGACAGAGGCGATGTTAAGACATTTCATCAATAAATTAAACGTAAAAGGATTTTTGGCGAAGCCACGCATATTAATTTGTTGTCCAACGAATATTACAAGTGTTGAACAAAAGGCAATTCGTGAAGCTGCTGAAAAATCCGGTGGTAAAAAAGTATATTTAGAGGAAGAGCCAAAAGTTGCAGCAATAGGTGCTGGAATGGATATTTTCCAACCAAGTGGAAATATGGTAGTCGATATCGGGGGCGGAACGACAGATATCGCAGTTCTATCAATGGGTGATATCGTAACAAGTGAATCCATTAAAGTAGCAGGCGATGTGTTTGATAACGATATTTTGCAATATATTAAAAAAGAATATAAATTGCTGATTGGAGAACGTACTGCAGAGGCAATCAAAATGACAATTGGTACAGTTTTCAAAGGTAGTCGCAATGATACAATGGATATTCGTGGCCGTGATATGGTAACAGGTTTACCACGTACAATTACAATTGAGTCTGAAGAAATTGAACGTGCACTACATGAGTCAGTAGCCATGATTGTCCAGTCAGCTAAAAATGTCTTAGAAAAAACACCACCTGAACTATCAGCCGATATCATTGATCGTGGAGTGATTATAACTGGTGGTGGTGCATTGTTACATGGAATGGACCAGCTATTAATAGAAGAGTTGAAGGTACCTGTTTTCATTGCAGAGAGACCTATGGATTGTGTAGCCATTGGTACAGGTATCATGCTTGAAAATATTGATCGTGTGCCAGCATCCTTATAAAAATAAAATGAGGTGATTTCTTTGTTTAAAGGATTTTATACAGTTGCAACAGGTATGATCACGCAACAAAGAAGAACAGAATTACTTACCAATAATTTATCAAATGCGAATACGCCAGGATTTAAGGCAGATCAATCTACGATTCGCTCATTCCCAGATATGCTAATGTCTAGCATTGGAAAAACAAATGCTCCTGCTCACCAACAAGCCGGCGCTGAATATATGAGTCAAGTAGGAGCTTTAAATACAGGGACATATTTACAAGAAACATTGCCAAATTACATACAAGGCCAAATCTATAACACTGATTTTACAACAGATATGGCATTGATTAATGGAAACTTACCACAAAATGAAGATGGGGTTATGGGTTCAATTTTCTTCCGACTAGAACATCCTGCTGGTGGTGAGGCTTACACACGTAATGGTAATTTCACGTTAGATGGGCAAGGCTATTTAGTTAATGGTCAAGGATTATATGTACTAAATGATGCTGGGCAACGTATCCAGCTACCAAATGATGATTTCCGATTAGATGAAAGTGGCGCTATCTTTGTAAATAATCAACAAGTAGCTCGTGTTGGTGTATCATTTGCTGCAAACCCGAACATGCTACAAAAACAAGATAATGGCCTTATTCGTACAGAAAATGGTGAGAACTTGCCAACAGCTTATGGAGCGAATGGTGTTTCCTTTACACTACGTCAAAACTTTTTAGAAGGGTCAAACGTAGATTCTGGTCGCACAATGACAGATTTAATGACTGCCTACCGTGCATTTGAAGCAAATCAAAAAGTATTACAAGCTTATGATCGTAGCATGGAAAAGGCTGTAAATGAAATCGGAAAAATTTAATGGGCGAACAGGAGGCTTTTATCAATGCTACGTACAATGATTACAGCTACAAACACAATGGGGCAATTACAAAACAAACTGGATACCATTAGTAATAACATTGCTAACAGTAATACAACGGGCTATAAAACAAAGGAAGCATCCTTTAATGAATTACTTTATCAGCAATTTAATAATGATAAGCAGGATCGCGCAGAACGACAAACACCTGTTGGTATTCGCTATGGATCTGGCGCAATGATTGGGCAAATTAAATCCAATGAAAAGCAAGGTTCATTACAAACAACTAATCGTGATTTAGACTTAGCTTTCACAAAAGCGAAACAATATTTCAATATTTTGATGCCAGATGGTGAAAATGGAACTGAAACAGTGTATACTCGACAAGGTGACTTTTATTTATCTCCATTGAATAATGGAACAGTTATGCTTGTAACAGCAGAGGGTTATCCAGTAGCTAATGCTGCAGGACAAGCTATTACATTACCAGACACGGTTCAAAAGTTTGCTGTTCGAGATGGTGGCGTATTAGAAGCATCTTATCCAAATGGGGATATTATTCGTACGGATTTAGCTGTAACAGAATTCCAAAAGCCGCAATTAATGGAGCATGTTGCCGGTTCTTATATGGGATTACCTAATAATTTAGCTGAACTTGGCTATACGCAGGCAGAAGTTTTGACAGAGCTTGTGGGAGCCAACCGTCAGCAAATTGGCATGCAAAGTGGTACACTAGAAATGTCCAATGTTAACCTCTCGAAAGAAATGACAGAACTCATTCAAACACAACGTTCTTATCAATTCAACGCAAGAGCGGTGACATTAGCAGATCAAATGCTAGGACTAATTAATGGCATTCGATAGGAAGTTATCCAAAAACGCATAGTAAGGAATGAAGAGGAGTACAATCTATGACAAACGATTCACGTCGACGTTCTGTGCCGACACAAGAAACCGATACGCAACCGCAACCAGAAAAGAAAGAACGCCGCTCGACTGGAGAGCAACGCGAGGTTCGATGGGTGCAAATCCGACTGATTCCGATTTGGTTACGCATTGTAATTGTTCTCATTTTAGTCGTTGTTGCCGCAGCATTAGGCGCAATGTTTGGCTTTAGCGTTATTGGAGAAGGCAATGCTATGGATATTTTTAAACGAGAAACATGGCAGCATATATTTGATATTATGAATGGTAAAGAATAACATTATTCTTTACCTTACTTTGTGTATACATACTTAATTTTTGAGGGGGAAATGACATGTTAACTGCAGAACAAATTCAAGCAATTTTACCACACCGCTATCCTTTTTTATTCGTCGATCGCATCATTGAATTAGAAGAAGGGAAACGTGCAGTAGGATTAAAAAACGTTTCAATTAACGAAGATTTTTTTAATGGGCACTTCCCAGGTTATCCAGTTATGCCAGGTGTGTTAATTGTGGAAGCTTTAGCTCAAGTAGGTGGAGTGGCTTTATTAAATGCTGAAGAATTTAAGGGTCGTTTAGCGTTTTTAACGGGTGTTGATAATTGTCGTTTCAAGCGTCAAGTCGTACCTGGCGACCAACTTAAATTGGAAGTAGAATTTGTAAAACTTCGTGGCGCAATGGGTAAAGGTCATGGTGTAGCAACTGTAGATGGAGAACTTGTATGTGAAGCCGATATTCTATTTGCAATTGGGCCTGAACAGCCTAAACAAGCTTAATTTGCATTTGTAGACCAAAAGATATAAAATAGATAAAGTCAAGTCAAAAATT
Source organism: Lysinibacillus sp. AR18-8 (assembly GCF_001705465.1). Lineage (NCBI taxonomy): Bacteria > Bacillati > Bacillota > Bacilli > Caryophanales > Bacillaceae > Lysinibacillus > Lysinibacillus sp. AR18-8. The sequence continues at coordinate 49,636 of NZ_MDGU01000008.1, read as the reverse complement.
GATTAGTAGGTTCTTAAATTGCGATGGTAAATAAGCGATTGTGAATTGAAATAGATGTAATTTTTAGGTTTTACAAACGTAGGAGGATTATTAAGATGTATAAGGAATTGTCTTCAGGTATTAAAATTAGCATTACTCGTTCGATTTCAACATCTTTTGAAACATACTTAGCAAGTATTGGTTGGGATGAAGAGCGCTTTTCCATGGAAGACTTCATTGCAAACTGGCAGACTTATTTTCAGGAGAATGCCGCGTGGATCGAAAAAATCCCTGCTGATACATTGATGAGCGCACAGTTTCATGAAGAAATGGCACAAAAAATCGATGAGGTTATTGCCAAAATTTTAAATGAAGAACCAACAGCACAGCAAGTCGAAACAATCGAGGCATTGCAAAAAGAGCTAGGCACAAACTATAGCTACGACTGTAAAGCAGAGGCAGCATATATTGAACAGTTATTAAAAGAAAAACAAAAATAGTTTGTACAAAAATCGGATAGTTCCCTCCTTTCTCGGGCAATCTATGTAGGATCACAAATACAGTAGATGTATTTGATGACATAGTACCCAAGAAAGGAGGTTTTTTACTATGTGGAAAATGTCATTTTTAACCATCATTCTTGCAACTGCATTCCTTGGAGGTTGTAACTGGGGAAATAATGCAGTAGAAGATCACCCTGTTCGAGAAGTCGAGAATGACGTACGTCGAGGAGTCGACGATGTCGAGGACGCATTAGATCCGAATAATCGTGACGATGCATACGATCGCAATAATGTAAATGGGAATGGTGTAGATCGAGGTACTGTTAACGATAATACAACATTACCTGAAGCAACAACACCTGGTTCAAATGCCGATATCAACAGCACAAACGGCTATGACAACACACCAAATGCAAACGGTGTAAATGGTGTTGAACGTAATGACAACATGAACGGTAACAATAATAATGATGTTGTCGACGATAAAGTAAACAACACTGAAAAATACCGTGATGGTATGAATAACCGATAACATAAAAAGAGTGTTTCCTCTGCGGAAAACACTCTTTTTTCAATGGAAAGCGAAACGAATACCGGTGGAAGCAGACCTAATACTCGCGGAAGCAGAGTAAGTACCCGCGAAAACAGAGTGAATACCAGCGGAAGCAAAGCGAATACCCGCGAAAGCAGGGTGAATACCTAAAAGCTAAGCAAAACCCCCATCAAAAAAAATTCTTCATATGCTCCAGTAAATTTTCTGGTAAATGGTAAACACGATTCTTATAGGTACCGGTATATGGAAACTTAAACTTCCGTAGCAATCGAGTAGCTGCATCGTTAGAATTAATTCTAAAAAACGCGCTCGTAACTGTTTATTGGTAATAGAATGACTAATCAATAACCGATAATCAAGCAAAGCCTCTGCGAAAATTTCTATACTTCTATAATGACAAAATGAACATTTCCAAATGCCACGATGGAAGTACATATTATTTTGATAGGTACATTTTGGACAAAGAACACCGTGTCGAAATCGTGATGGGGCAATTGATGTATGAATCTGAGGAATAATTTGTTTAGAAAGTAGTAGGTGCACTAATTGGGTTAATTGATTATCTATTAATTTTTTAGGGTGCTTTTTAAAAAGCGACTGGAGATACTTATGAAGTCCGGACGCATGAAAAATGGGAAGAGTACTAGTTGAATTGACGATGATTGTGGAAGGATTTGCTATAACAACAGCCCCTTCAACAGGAAGGGAATAACTTGTAATCAGATTTTTAAGAAATTCCATATGACGCTCAGTTTGAGTAAGAGCATTTGGAAATCCTTCTACAGTACCATCAACCCTTGTGCGTGTGCATTGATGTGTGTGTTGATCAAATTCAAGACGACCATGTATGTTTTTGATTTCTACAACCAACATAAAATGGGGACAAATAAAAAGCGTATCAATCTGATGCAGATGTTGAGCCGTGTTCATAAGACATAAATTATGTAAGACAAAAAAGGTATTTGGATATATTAATTCATGCCATACGCGATCAACCTTTTGCTCGCCAGCAAACCCTGCATCTAGTCGACGATACTGCTCTTGATAATAATGATATTCTACATCATCCTTTAAAAGACGCCTCATCAAAGCCTCAAGCCATAATAATTTTAAAGGCTTCTTCCTTATAGCAACCACCAAATGTAACCCTCCTTTTTTAAATTGTATTGTACAAAAAAATTACTGCTTGTCCAATAAAAAAACGATGCAAAAATTCGCATCGTCAGTCATTTTTTAATTTTGGTCGCTTTTTCATATCTTGTGTAAAGCGATCCAGTAAATCCTCTAAAGAAACACCCTCAGCAAGTAGCTCGGAAAGTAATTGTTCTGCATATTTTGATCGTTTAATTTTAAGCGTACCTTTTAATAGGACTGAAACATGATTACCGATTTCTTCAACAGTATGTACGATCACCTGAAAAGGAGCGGGTTCATTATCTGGGAATGAAATAACTGCACGTACATTGAAGACTGTAGCATTCGCTAAGAGCTCATCAAAGGTTGAGCGATATTGTTTTTCCATAAACAATTCAAGTACCCAAGATTGATGGCTATTTTCCTGATTAATAATGATGCCATCGATTAAAGGGAATGGTTGCACGCCATCTTTCGTGACAAGGTCAAAGGAAAGCATTTTAAAGGTTTTCAATATGTATATTCCTCCTAAGTCTGTCATTCTTTTAGTATAACACATGAGACAGCTGTTGTTTGTGATGCGCACTTGTGACGGTTATTCAAAAACTGCGAAATTGCAGATTTCATGGAATAGCATTTGCCATTACAGCCTAAAGCATTCAGCTAGAAAATTAATAAAAAATAGAAAAATAAAAATGCCGATTTACCCAATTTATGCACAAAAACTGAAGGAAATTAACAATATTGATTTTTGCGAATACCGGAATCATTTTGTAAGATGAGAGCAATCAAAAGCAAAGGAGGTGAATGAATGAATCAAGTCGGATTGGTTGGAAGGTTTACAAAAGACCCGGTGTTACGTTACTTATCTGGAAATCGTATGCAGACCCATTTCTCACTAGCCATTAACCGTAATTTTAAAAACAATCAAGGGGAAGTAGATACAGATTTTGTTTTCTGTACAGCTTGGGGAAGGCTTGCAGAGAATATCGTTAAATATTGCGGTAAAGGTTCATTAATCGGTGCCACTGGCCGTATTCAAACAAGGTCATTTGTAAATGAGGAAAGCACAAAGATTTTTATGACAGAGATAGTGGTTGAGGATGTTAGATTTTATCAACTTAAACAAAGAGATAGTGACGAAGCAGTTACTGAACCGCCACAGCCACCGAATGAACAGGAACACTTAAAGGATTTTGTTTTACCTTAGCAAGTATAGTTTACATACGGGGCAAGAACATTCATTGTCTGATCCGCCATTCTCCTTATATTTCTTGCACCGTAACAAACAGAAAGGAGTGATGTGTAACACTAATAAACATTGCTGAAGACCGCACAGCAATGGAATTTTCAACACAACTAAATACGAATAATGAAGTAAGTAGGGAAAAGAAGTAGCAAGTTCCACTAAAAGAGCGCCAAGAACTATTTGCTCTTGGCGCATCTCATTTATTATATATCTAATGTTATTAAATCGCGGAGTTCTTGATCTTCTAACTCGGTCAACCATTGGCTTGATTGAATAAGCTCCTCAGATAATGCAGATTTCTGCACCAGCATCTTATCAATTTTTTCCTCGATCGTGCCAATTGTCACAAACTTATGGACCTGCACAAATTGTGTCTGTCCTATTCGATATGCTCGATCTGTCGCTTGGTTTTCAACAGCAGGATTCCACCAGCGATCTGCATGTAAAACATGATTAGCTGCTGTTAAATTAAGTCCTGTTCCACCAGCTTTCAAAGAAAGGATAAATATAGGAAAATCTCCTGCCTGGAAAGCCTCTACTAAGCGGTCTCGCTGCTGCTTAGGCATGGCACCAGTTAAAAACGGTGCATCTACATTATATATTTCACTAAAGCAATGTTGTAGCAATTGTCCCATTCCAATATATTGTGTAAAGATGAGGCATTGCTCGCCATTGTCCACAATCTCAGCTGCCATTTGTACAATGCGCTCTAGTTTAGTCGAACGCGCAAGCATTGTTTCGGCATCCTCGAAAGGTTCCTTTAAATATAAGGCAGGATGATTACATAGCTGCTTTAATTTACTGAGCATCTTTAAGACGCGACCCTTTTTTTGAAAGCCTGTTAACTGCTCCAGCTGATCAAGCGTCTCTAAAATATAGCCCTCATAGAGTGAGGCTTGCTCTGTTGTTAATGGACAATATTCATTTGATTCTAGCTTATCTGGTAAGTTCAGCTGTAAATGTGGATCTCGCTTTGTACGACGCAATAAGAATGGCTGAATTTTAGCTCGAAGCTTCTGCTTATGCGACTCTGATTCATCCCGTTCAATAGGCAAAATAAATTCTTCATTAAAGCGACCAAAGCTACCTAGATAGCCCTTATGAATGAAATCAAAAATAGCCCATAACTCAGATAAACGATTTTCTACAGGAGTCCCAGTAAGAGCAATGTGATGGTCACCTAGCAATTTACGAATGGCTTTCGATTGTAAAGTTTGCATATTTTTTATGTTTTGTGCTTCATCAAGTACTACCGTTGCCCATTCGATATCCTGTAAAAATTCAGTATCCTGTGACACAGTACCATAGGTTGATAAAATGACATGTGGCCTTTCTGCAGTCACTAGCTTTTTAAACTCTTCATCCTTTGCTCGATTTGCTTGATAATGTGTATGCACAATCAGGGACGGGGCAAATCGAGCAAGTTCTTTTTGCCAGTTCCCAAGTACTGAAGTGGGACAAATAATGATGGATGGCTTTGTGTAAGTTGATGACTCATAAATATGAAGCAAATAGGTAATCAATTGAACCGTTTTTCCAAGGCCCATATCATCAGCTAGACATGCACCGAAACCTTGTTGGCGCATAAAGACTAACCATTCAAAGCCCTCTAATTGATAAGGGCGTAATTCGGTTTGTAGGGACAATGGAATCGAGACGGCAGGCAAGCCTTTCTTCTCCAAAAGTTGCTCCATGTATGATTTTAATGATTGTTGTATTTCCAATGCAAAGATTGGATCATCTCTCAGTGCATCATCTGCATCTTCTTCCTCAAGAGGGGCAGACAGGTCTTCTGGTAACTCCCTAAATAATAATTCTCGAACAGTCCAACTTTCATCTTCTGCCTGTTGCATCAATTCACGCATTTCTTGCATCCAATTAGCATCTACTCGGAACCATTCAGTGCCAATACGAATAAATTCACGTTTCTCATCCACAAGTTTTTTAAATTGCTCAGCTGAAATCGTTTGTCCGTTCATAGAAAACTGCCATTTAAACGTTAAAATATCATCTAAACCTGCTACCTTCCTTGTAGAAACATTGCTAGTTGTAACGCGTACTCGAATTTTGGATTGTTTTAAATCCTTTAGCCATGCTGGCAGTACAACATCAAAACCAAGTGCCTGCAATCTAGCAAGATCCTCACGTAAAAAAGAGCGAACTTCTAAATCTTCCAGTGTCGCACGAATAAAGATATCACTATTGATTGTATCGGTGGATAGAAGTTCTACAATTTGCTGTTGTTGCTGCGTAATTTCAGTCGCAAACATTCGCCACTTTGTAGGTAGTGCTTCTTCTATAGGTAAGGATTGTTTACGAATAGCAGGTGTCCAGTAGTTTTTTGTTGTAGCAGTGCTTAGGACTGTTTCTAATAACCATACATCGGCATCTTCTTCTGGCTCACTTAACCGTAAAGAAACGGAAACGGCTCCAGCTTGACGAGCTTGATCCAATGGCCAGCCTCCACGTAGGAAAAAGGGAAGTAACTTTGGTAAATCAGCTAGTATTAGCCCAACCTGTGAAAGCTTCTGCTGTACAGCTGTTTCCAATAATGCTGAATCTACATGATCAATAGGGAAAGTTAATGATGAAAAATCATCTGCAATCACAGCATGTGACCAAAGTGATGGCTCTTGCCAGTATGCTTGTAATGCGTAAACTTTTTTTAACCATTCTATACTTTCTTCATTTGCACCACTCCAATTGATGAAAGGGTGCTGGAAGCTTGTTGAAAAAATATCGAGTAACTCAGCTGTAGAAACTTCAATTGTAAAATCAGCTCGATTTGTTAATAATCCATAAACGTTTGCCTCATAAGTAAAGAATAGCGAAGAAATTAATGTATCAACATCGATTGTTGTACCATTTGCAGTAAAACCCTGCAACGTAAAATATCCTTCCCGAGCTACTTCAATATGGAGCTGTTGTGTTTTGGAAAAAGGGGAAGGAGCATTTATTGTCATCATACTAAGTTTCCTTTCTCAATTTCTTCTTGTAACGCACGTAGTCGTTTATATTCTGCACGAATGGTTTGCATATATGTTTCAAAATAAGCTGCTTTACCAGCTCGCTTTGCAGCGCTACGCATACTTTTCCAAATACGCACAGCCTGTTTATAATTTAAGCGTGATTTTTGCGTAATTTCAGCCATTGCATAGACATGATATAAAGGTAAAACAGTTGCAGGTTCAACCTGTAATACATCCTTTAATCCACACATTTCTAAGTAAGAGAGGGATGATGGGTTTAGTTGATGCAGAGCTGCCCATTCCCGATAGCGACCTTTTTTAATTAAAAAACTTGAGAACGGCTGTAGTCCATACACACCAAAGGCACTATACAGCGTTGCTTCCTCTTCCTCCGAAAGCTGAATCTCGTCAAATAAAAGTTGGAATTGCCTTACGTATTGGGCACGCTGAACGACTGGAACGACCTCCTGTAGAAACACTTCAGTCAAAGGTAAAATTGCTCGTAAAATGACTGCTAATGAATTGGACTCTCCAGCACGTTGTGCAAAAGTAGCTAGTTCAAACAAATCCTGCATTTGTGGTAAATCAACCTGTGCCAACTTTTCAAGCAGTAAATCCTCTTTCTGTAATAGCACATAAAATAATAATTTTAGTGATTGTAGAGAAATTTCTGCTGAAGAGTGAACAAGATTATTTATAAATGCCAATTCCTGTTCACGACGAGGCTTCTCATAAAAAAGTACTGCCCATAGTAGCATATATAGACGAAGGCGATTGGCAAAAAGCCCTTGTCTTTCTAATAAAAATTCTCTTACTAGCTCTTGGATGGCATCATAAAATGGATCTGTCGCAAATAGTCGTGATCGATTAGAAAGCTCTGTAAGAATGCTCTCAAAAGATTGCGTGCTTTGTTCGATAAAATATTTCATATAAGGTGAATCTAACGAATGTCCAGGTGTTTCATTTAAATGTCGCCATATCGAATTAAAAATGGCTAGCTCCATATAGAGCTTATAAAGAGGTTGCCATTCACGCTCAAAGGGCATATGTCGACGAAGACGCTCCAAAGCATCGGTTCTTACAGCGGAAAGCCCATAGCCTTCTAGTATGCGCCCAGGTGTTAATAATCGTTTCATCACCTCATCCACCATCATCGACCAGCTTTGCGGGCTGCGTTCATCTGCTAAAGATTTTAATTGAACAGATTTTTGTGCACGCCAAGCACTCGACCAATTTTGAACCGAATCAAAATATTGGTAGAGAGCGAGTAAAGCACCTATTTGATGTCGACACCATTTTGCTTGAGGACAGCTACAATGTAGCTCTTCCTTTGAAAAATCAATTTCAACAGAAGCGGGTCTGACATCTTGAACACTTGCATATAATATAGAACTTGCTCCATTAAATCGTTCAAAAACAATGGACTTATTCCTTACTGAAAAGACAGCACGGCGCACTAGTTCCTCATCTTCGGTAGAGGAAGGATGTAACCCTTGTTCAGCTTCTTTTAATTTAGTCAGCACAAATGTTTGATGTTCCTTAGCTAATTGCGATATAGACAATGCCATAACCTCACTCCTTTCATCATGTATGGCTATAGTTAACATTGTTAATTGTAAAAAGGAAAAAAAGACTGTCCTTCCATTATACGATTAAAATGCAGTAATGATAAGCTGAATGATCAGAAAGAAAAAAATGAGGTAAAGATAGTTAACAAGGCTTTTGATTTGTGTTAAAATCTGAATAATCAGATAACTAGGGAGGGATGAAGGATGATGCAAGTTCAATACATGAAGCCGTTTTACACAAAAGTTACTGGAGATAAATTACGTCTCGTATTTGCTTATCAATATTTCTCTATTTTAAAAGAGAATGAGATTTTCCATTTCATTCCCATAGAAGGTAAAGAGATGATCATCAACATGAAGACACAGCAGATTGAAAATTTATCTGAGGTTTTTGTTTTCCAAAAAGGAAATCGCTTTATTCGGTTACCACTTTATCAACTATTGCTTATTACTAATGTTCATGAGCATCTAGCACCAATACTTGAAAGCGCTACACCAAAGCAACAAATTCCGATGGTTTCTACTGTGACGGTTGGTGAAATCGATCAGCTTATTGCAGAGTTAGAGGAGAAAAATTTGGATCATTTGATTGATCAGGCATTACTAGAGAATAATAAAGAACTCTTTTTCGAATTGCTACAGCAAAAGAGCCATCAACTTGGGGGTTTCAAAATTGAATAGATGGAATGTCCAGTAAGCACCTACTTATCATAAATGACAAGCAGGTGCTTTTATTATGTAGTTAATCAACTATAAAATGTTAAAAAAACATAAAAAATTAGAAACGATTTCCAGTATTAAGGTCAATAGATGAGATGTTGGACCGATATAAAAACAAGAAGGTGGTGAAATCATGCTTGGTAAGTGGTCAGCGACAGGGATGGCAATCCTGAATAATATGAATCGTCATTATGGGGCGATGAGTAAAGCTATGCTACGAATTTCTTCCGGATATCGAATTAATAGTGCAGCAGACGATCCAGCAGGACTGGCGATTTCTGAAAAAATGCGTGCTCAAATTCGTGGCTTGAATATGGCAGCTAAGAATATACAGGATGGTATTTCGCTTGTGCAGACGGCAGAGGGGGCACTGAATGAGACACATGCCATGATTCAGCGTATGCGTGAGTTAGCAGTGGAGGCAGCCAATGATACATTAACAGATGATGATCGTAAAAAATTAGATTTGGAATTTCAGGAATTAAAAAAGGAAATCCAGCGCACATCAACCGATACAGAATTTAATACGAAGACATTACTTAATGGGGATTATGAAACAAATGGCATCAAGATTCAAGCAGGCGCCAATGAAGGACAGAGTATAGAATTATTTATTAATGGGATGGGGTCCGAGGCACTTGGGTTGAAGGATGCTTCTATTGCTACTCGTGAGGATGCGGAAAAAGCTATGTCTTCAATGGATGAAGCCTTAAAACGTGTTTCCAATGAGCGCTCACGTCTTGGTGCCTATCAGAACCGCTTGGAACATGCCTATAATGCTAATGTGAACACGGCAGAGAATTTACAAGCAGCAGAGTCTCGTATTCGAGATGCAGATATCGCAAAAGAGATGATGAATATGGTGAAGGCGCAAATTTTAATGCAAGCAGGTCAATATGTTTTAGCCATGCATATGCAACAGGCCCAGTCCATTTTAAAATTATTAGAAGTAGGAAAAAAATGATGAATTTCAATTAACATTGAAATTCATCATTTTTTAATGTTTATTTTGACAAAGCATCAATTGCTAATTTAGCAGTTGCAGTTGCTTCATCTTGCAATGGGATGACGGCCTGGCGCATTTTTTCTTGAACTGTTGTATAGGATTCAAGAATTGCTACAGCTTGTTCAAACAATGTTACACCATTCCAATCATCAACCTCGACATGACCGATGACAGGCTGATCAACGATATCAGCAAACGCATCAATTTTCGGATCATACGAAATGGCAATAAACGGTGTCGCATAGATTGCTGAGAAAATTAAGGAGTGCAGTCGCATACCTATTAATAGTTGAGATTGACCAATCACTGCGATTTTTTCTTCAATAGATAAATCAGCAGGAGCAATCAAGCTCTTTTCCTTCATAAGTGCTGCTACTTCCTGTGAAGTAATAAAATCATGCTCACCATGCATAGGCAGGAAAACGATTTGCTCACCCTGACGTACTAATTCATCTAGGCTGTGTGCAATTTTTTCCTTGTAGGCAACAGAGGATGGCCAATCTCGAACGCTTACAGAGATATAGCTATCGGCTGACAAAGAGACATTTTCTAGCCACTCACAATGAAAGTCATTACCGTTAAGTCCCATAACAGGATCTGGTACGATCTTTGTTTCTTTTCGCACACCGATCTCTGTTAAAAGAGCTAGAGAGGCTCTATCTCTGACTGTTATTTGTTCGACCTTATTAAAAACTGTACGAACAATAAATTTACTAAGTGGGTGATTAATCGGGCCCATACCTTGGGCGTAAACAAATACTGGCTTCTTCAACCATTTTGCGATTTGAATAACGCCCGCATAGTAAGGAATCGTTTTCATGCCTGTTTGATCCTGCATGAGACTACCGCCACCACTAATCAGTCCATCTGCTGTTTTAAGTAATTGACGAATTTCTTTCATTTTCCAACGGTTAATGGCTTTGACACCATATGTTTGCTCAGTAGCTGCTGGATTATTAGATAATACCGTGATTTCTATATCACTTTGCCACTTTTTTAAAGATTGGATAATGGACAGTAGAATGGCATCATCTCCGACATTATCAAATCCATAATAGCCAGATAAAACAACGTGCATTATGACCACCTCGCGATTGCCTTAGAAACCCAACGATAACCGATTTTGAAGATTAGGATAAACAAAAGTCCTACTACAAGACCTAGAGATACACTGTATAGTGTACGTAATACAGAAACAGCTACTGGGATGTGTAGATGAGTAAATGTATTCATGATGGATAAGAAACCGATAACACCTGGTACTAGGAGAATACTTCCCCATTTTCGATTAATCCCCATTACATAAAGCGCTAATATGAAGAATGGGAAACCAATTAAAAATTCCTTTGTTCTTGGTCGAACATACAATGTATTTTCTAGCCATTGTCTAAAGGCTAATTCCATATCACTTACAGAGCCAGAGTTACCTGTTCGGCTAATGTAAAATAATCCGACACCTGCCAACACAACGAGTAGTAGCACATGCCAATATTTTAATTCTTTATTTAACAATGTTACCGTATTTGATAAAGAGTTCTTAATGTTTTGTTCAGCTAGTCGGTTTATCTCAATCACTGTAAATAGTAAAACACCCATAATTGGAATAAGATAAACAAGCTTAACCCCTTTAAATACAGCAAAGCCTGTCATAAAGGCATTACCATTCAATAAGCCAATAACAATTACAATGCCAATAACGCTAATTGCTACTGCCTTTAAGTATTGGACCAATATGTTAGACACCTTCGTAGAACCTTGCGCTGATTTAATGACTGCATAGGTTGGGGCAAGGACTGCAATAATGAGTGCAAATGCTTGTAAAAATAGAGTACTTTTCAGGATAAAGTACGCAATCGCTAGTATAGCCATAAAGCCAGCAGCTGCGATACGAAGAGGCATCCATTTTACTAATTCTGAAATGATAAAGGTAAATAAAATACCTGCTACTAATACGGCTGCTGTGACCCAAGCTGGCACGACTACTTTATCAAATAGCTTAGGTTCACCTGCTTTGAAATGATCTGGCATTGTGTCATGCACACCATTTAAATAATCAATCGTTTCTTCTACATTTTCTTTGGCATTACCTGTTGTTTTAATATGATAGAAAATAGAGCGAATATTACGCTCTTTGACAGCTCGTGTTGTACGGTCAATACTTGCATTTAGCTTTAATTTAGTCTCTCTATTGACATTGATGCTATGCAAACGAATCATATTGTAATCCGTCATTTGAGCGATTTTACTTTCGCCTTTAAGTGGGTTACTTTCAATTGTGTAGAAGTAATAGCCAGCATCATTTAATTTTTCAACTAATTGATTGCCGTCTTCTTGTCCAAAACCAATAGCTTCATCACCCTGACCAAGTAAGCGGCCTGCTGAAGCCTCTTTTAAATCGACTAATTGATTGACCAACTTTTCATTAGCTACTTCATTATCTGCATTTTCCACCTTAAAGATGTGAGCTAGTCCATGCTTACTAATCATGTCAATAGCAGGCTGATCATAGCCAATTGGAGTTTTTAAATCAAAATTGTGGTTAGAAGCAGGAAGGAAATAGAAAGCTTCTTCTCCTATTTGTACTTCCTCTGGTTCAACGCTCTCCATGATCAGTTTTTGGTAGCTTTCGTTTTCAGGCACTCGAATATAATAGCCGCTATTAGTGATATCAACAGCATCTTTATAAGGTGTAAACAATAATTGTGCTGCTAACTCACTTTCTTTATAAACAGTAATTAAGTTTTGCTTTTCCATTTCCTTTAATGTTAAGGGCTCTAGACTCACAGTATTCAGCCCAGCATCCTTTAAGGAAGAAAGAATTTCATCCATTGTTAGGTCGCTATTTTTTTCTGCGGTTTGTATTTCATCATAGGGAATAACAATCTCATAAGCATCATTCGATTGCTCCGCATTCCACCTCTTCATAATACCTGTAGAGGAAACGACGAGTAAAAGAACAATGATTCCCCAAAGCCATTTCTGTTTTGACATAAGTGTCCTACCTCTCTTATTTATGAAAATCTTTTTCCGATAACAGGGATTTTCTTTAAATCTTGTTTATGAATAGCTTTCATCAGCCATAGTAGAAGGAAGTAAAGAGCTCCACCAACTACGATTGCGACAGTTAGATAGCCCATTGCCGACATTCTTGACCAATGTGTAAAGTCAAGCCAAAGTGTTGGTAATCCAACTGCTGCTCCCATTACAATGGAAGACACAATCATTTTCACCGTATCTTTTCCAAGGACAGTAAAGCGAATCGTACGATAAATAAAGACAGAATTCACAATAAATAACACAAAATACACTAGCAAAGTTGCATAGGCAGCACCATCTAAACCAAATGCTTGAATAAGGAAGATGTTAGAAAACACCTTAAGGACAACACCACTCAAAATAATGAGAGCTCCTGTTTTGGCAGCATTCATGCCCTGTAGAATACCTGTTCCTAGCAAAGTTAGTGATGTAAAGACAGAGCTTAGATTGATGATGGCTAACATTAAGCTTCCCTCAAAGTCTTTAAAAAGAGCTAGATTTAAAGGCAAGGTTAAGGCTAGTAGCCCAATAGCAGCTGGCCATGAAATAAGATGTGTCATACGATGAGTTTGCTCAATAATAGTGCGTGTTTCATCCAATTTACGCTCAGCTAGCTTCGTTGTAATCAAAGGCACAAGCGGCAAGATAATTGAAGAAGCAAAAACAGTCGTAATTTGAACTAATGTTAGTCCTCGACCATAAATACCATAAAGGTAGCTAATTTCACTTGCATCTGCACCAGCACTTCTTAAGCCATATGTAACCGTAAAGGAATCTACAAAGTTAAAGAGTGCCATTGTCACAGAACCGATCGCAATGGGAATCGAAATTTTTAAAATGGTTTTACTGTATTTAGAGAAATCCTTACCAGAATATTTCTCCTTACTCGTCACTTTTACCGAAGAACGGAAATATTTAAAGAGTAAATAGAAAAGTGAACCGAGGGCTCCTAATACAGAGCCTGCCATAATTCCACCAGCTACGATATCATTTGAATAATCCATTGCTACTAGGAAATACGCAACAATTAAAATTAATGCAACACGTACTAACTGCTCAATCACTTGAGAAATGGCAGTAGGTCGCATATCCCCAAAACCTTGGAAAAATCCACGATAGACAGCCATATAGGGGGCTACCAGTAATGTAAGGGCAACAATAATTAAGGCAATCTCTGTTGAAGGTCCACCAAGTGCATTCGCTATCTGCCCTGAAAAGCCGTAAATGATTGTAAAACTAATGACGCCAAAGGATAATGCAAGGATTCTTGCAGTCACATAAATTTTCTTAATTTTGGCAGTATCATGACTCGTCCTAGCTTCGGCTATTAGCTTAGAAATAGCGATAGGGATACCCGCAACGGATAAATAAAGTGCTACCATATAAACAGGATAGACAAGACTAAAAATACCAAGTACTTCATCACCAGCAATATTTTGAAGTGGTATACGGAAGATACTTCCGATTACTTTGGAAAGTAAGGTGGCAATCGTCAGGATGAGTGTGCTTTTAACAAATGTTGACTGACTCATTTTGTTTTGCCCTGACCTTTAAACTTTAATGCAAATACCTTTAAAGCAAAGCGAGGGAGTACAAGCATTCTTCCAAACCGACTTGGCTGGCGTAACAGTCGATAGAGCCATTCAAGATTTAACTTTTGCCAGAGTACTGGTGCACGTTTTACAGTACCAGCGATGACATCGAAGGAGCCACCTACACCGATAAATACACCCTTTGAAAATTTTTCAAGGTTTTCTGTTATCCATTTTTCCTGTCTTGGTACACCTAATGCCACAAATACAAGATCAGGCTGTAAAGTTGCAATTTCTTTTGCAAAATCATTATTATTCCAGTCGAAGTAGCCATCATGATAGCCAACGACATCAACGTTTGGGTAGTTCTTATGAATATTGGCAACCGTCTTTTCGATAGTTTCCTTTTGAGCACCTAGTAAATAGATTTTAAAATGCTTTTGCTGACCAACCTCCAACAGACGTACCATCGTATCATAGCCAGTTACGCGCTCTGGAAGTGAATCTCCAAGGATTTGTGCAGCCTTAACGACACCAATGCCATCTGCACAAATGTATGTTGCCTGCTTTAAGTAATTCATGACAGTTGGATTTTCATTTGCCTGCATGACAACTTCAGGGTTGGCTGTCACAACGAAAGTTTTTTCTTGCTGTTCAATACGATTAACGAGTAAATCAACAAACCCTTGTTGACCAATATGTAAAAAGGGTACGCCCATAATCGTTACATGCCTCATATAGTGTTCAAACCTTTCTGTAATTCCATTTTCACTGCAATCTATCATACCACAAAAGCAATATTGACAGGAAATTTTCGATAATGGGTTTAACGATGATTACCTAGAGTATAGCTCTTATTAGTAACGATTTTTACATGGTATAGCAATTGTCCTATTAAGCTTTTTTAGGACACTATTTTGACGTAGAATTTACTAAATTTTAGGGGGATAGTATGAAAATTATATCCTAAAATTTCGAGTTTCTTCTATTATATAGCGCTTTCATCTCGGTGATAATAAATGACTAACAAAAAGAGTGCGAATCATCATCGCACTCTTCTTTTGCGCATCCTATTAAAATCATTTTTTTACAATATAATCGCCATGTACCCAGCCTTTTTTTCCGTTGTAAAGCACCTGATACCAGGGACCATTTTTTATAAACTCACCTTTATCGTCTACAACACCGATAATAAAGCCATTCGGTTTAACAGTACCTAAAATAGCACTTGTTGTAGATGGTTCGCTTCGAACATTAAGTGTAATGTTCATATTAACAATTTGTAAGCCATTTTCAAGACTCACATAATCATCAATCACCCAGCCCTCTTGTCCATTGACACTTACTTTCAACCAACCACCATTTTCACCAAGAACTTTAAAGGAGGTATCCTTTGGCAAATTCGTAATAATCGAAGCATTATCTGCTGTATTCGGGTACGTTCTCATATTGAGATTAATCGTCGTTTTACCAGTTGCTCCAGCTAACCCTAAATCCAATGCGTATTGCTTCGATGGACTCGGTAATGAAGGAGCGGAAGATTGACTTTGATAGGCAGGCACATCAAACACTAGGTTTGTTGTCGTATGAGCACCAATTAATTCATAAATATCATAGATCTTTTTCGCTTGAATGACAG
Source organism: Lysinibacillus sp. AR18-8 (assembly GCF_001705465.1). Lineage (NCBI taxonomy): Bacteria > Bacillati > Bacillota > Bacilli > Caryophanales > Bacillaceae > Lysinibacillus > Lysinibacillus sp. AR18-8. Next base: position 33,748 of record NZ_MDGU01000008.1, on the reverse strand, counting down.
CCCACATCACATGTGTTGCATACTGGTGGACTGTTGGATTATCAGGATTCCAACGCATTTTATAGAGCGTATCCTGCCCCCTGCTAATATACTGATCCTTTACAAATTGGGCACCGCCGATAATGGCATCCTGAACAGTAAACCAGCCATTTGTATAAGCACGCTCCGCACCATACTTATTAGCATCGGCATCTATAGCGCCAATACCGTAAGCATTGTAGGTTGTCTTAATAGCAGTTAATTTATCGCGATTTTCTGGTGTTGCTACCATCGGCTTGCCATTTGTATCTAAGCCAACCTCGATCCCTTTAATTAGTGCAGAACCACCATTGGCTGTTTCATGCAAGGCATGGGAGACTAAATAAATAGCATTGATTTTATTGTCTACACCAGCTTGAATGAAGGCATCCGCTGTACCTGCTAAGCTTCCTTTATTGGCAAGTACTTTATCATTTAGCTCTTTTGCACTCAGATTATTGACGACAGTAGATAATTTAAGGAATTGATAATAAGATGGGCTATCCTGCATAAAGCTTTTTGGGTGTACATAGTATGACACTAGTGCCTCGCTAGCCGTGAAAATGCCAGCACCATCGACCTTTGGATTATTCATTGTTTGTTTACTTACTACAGAGGAGTAATCATATGAGTAATTCGTCGTCATATATTGCTTACCACCTGTCCCAGGCGCCTCTAAATGGATTAAACGATAGAGCACGGTAGCTGCCTCAGCACGAGTTGTTTGAGCAAGAGGTGCAAATTGATTATTTGGCTTCCCAACAAGTAGTCCTGTTGTGACGACAGCTTGTACATCTGCATAGGCCCATTTGGCAATGCGCGCATTATCACTAAAAGCAATAGGGGAGGAAGATGTATTGATGTTTTGATAAGTAAGAGCTCTTTTTAACATAGCCGCCATTTCCTGACGATTAATGTGATTATTAGGATGGAATTTGCCTTGCTCGTCACCTTTAATTAGCCCATGATAGCTTGCTTGCTCGACTACTCCGTAATACCAGTCACCTTTTTTAACATCTGTAAAGGTTGCCTGACTAGAAGCTGCTGGTAAGTTCAGTGTTCTAACAAGAAAGGCTGCAAATTCAGCACGAGTGACAGCATCATTCGGACGATAATGGCCGAATTCATCACCCTTCATTAAATCGTTGGTAATAAGATAGTTCATTTCATGGTAGGCCCAGTGCTTCGAAATATCTTCTGCTGAAGCGGTAGTTGGCGCAAGGTATAACATTCCTACCAGCACGGCCCCATAAAGAGGAAATTTACGTTTCATTTTTTAAGCTCCCTTCAATAGCTGATATGTTCTATCAAACTATCAAAAGTGTAGCATAAAAAGTGGCAATCTATTATTACAACATGGGGACAGATAGATTTAGCTTTTTACTTAATAAAGAAGAAACCCATAAAGTTGGTGGGGAAGAGGCGGAATTCGCTAAGAAACGCCTTCTATATTTCGGTTTCTTTACAATTATAACTAAAATATTACGGGAGTCTTTAATTTTTGACAATTTAGTAACCATTCCAGAAAATGCTTGGTTATTATTGAGAGTAAGGTATAATAGGTAACGGAACTATATGTTACCAATCCAAATGAGGATATAATTAGTTGTAATTTTAATGGTTTCTACTAAATACCATATTAGGTATGGTAAAAAAATCTTCTATAACTAAATTTATGTCCCAATGCTTGAATTTCGGAAAAGATAGTGTTATATTATTGTAGAAAGTGAATAAACTTACTAGAATGGTATTCTACTACGCTTTTTCTAGTAAATTTACTAACAAATTTGCTTTAGTTTTGTATTATTCAAGAAAGCTATAATACATACATTTAGGTAACTAGGCGGTACTATAGTTTTCGTTGGATTAATATCAATTTAAGGAATTTTAGGGAGGAATACATTAATGGCAAAGCAAAACAAAGGCCGTAAGTTCTTCGCGGCATCAGCAACAGCTGCATTAGTTGCATCGGCAATCGTACCTGTAGCATCTGCTGCACAAGTAAACGACTATAACAAAATCTCTGGATACGCTAAAGAAGCAGTTCAAGCTTTAGTTGACCAAGGCGTAATCCAAGGTGATACTAACGGGAACTTCAACCCACTTAACACAGTAACTCGTGCACAAGCTGCAGAAATCTTCACGAAAGCTTTAGAATTAGAAGCTAACGGAGATGTAAACTTCAAAGACGTGAAAGCTGGCGCTTGGTACTACAACTCAATCGCTGCTGTTGTAGCTAACGGCATTTTTGAAGGTGTTAGTGCAACTGAATTTGCACCAAACAAATCTTTAACTCGTTCTGAAGCTGCTAAAATTTTAGTAGAAGCATTCGGTTTAGAAGGTGAAGCAGATCTTAGCGAATTTGCTGACGCTTCTCAAGTAAAACCTTGGGCTAAAAAATACTTAGAAATCGCAGTAGCTAACGGCATTTTCGAAGGTACTGATGCAAACAAACTTAACCCTAACAACTCAATCACTCGTCAAGACTTTGCACTAGTGTTCAAACGTACAGTTGACAAAGTTGAAGGTGAAACTCCAGAAGAAGCAGCATTTGTTAAAGCTATCAACAACACAACTGTTGAAGTAACATTCGAAGAAGAAGTTACTAACGTTCAAGCACTTAACTTCAAAATCGAAGGTTTAGAAATTAAAAATGCTTCTGTTAAACAAACAAACAAAAAAGTTGTTGTATTAACTACTGAAGCTCAAACAGCTGATAAAGAGTATGTTTTAACTCTTGACGGCGAAACAATCGGTGGCTTTAAAGGTGTGGCTGCTGTAGTTCCAACTAAAGTTGAACTAGTATCTTCTGCAGTTCAAGGTAAACTTGGTCAAGAAGTAAAACTTCAAGCTAAAGTTTCTGTTGCTGAAGGTCAATCTAAAGCAGGTATTCCTGTTACTTTCAACGTACCTGGAGACAACAATGATGCTGTTGTTCCTACAATCGTAGGCGAAGCAGTAACAAATGAAGAGGGTATCGCTACTTATTCTTATACTCGTTATAAAGAAGGTAGAGATGATGTAACTGTTTATGCAACTGGAGATCGTTCTAAATTTGCATATGGTTATGTATTCTGGGGCGTAGACACAATTCTATCTATTGAAGAAGTAACTACAGGTGCTACAATTAACAATGGCGCTAACAAAACTTACAAAGTTACTTACAAAAACCCTAAAACTGGTAAACCAGAAGCAGGTAAAACATTCAACGTTGGATTCGCTGAAAACATGGATGTAACTTCTGATAAAGTTGCAAATGCTTCAGTTAATGGTGTGAAAGCATTACAATTAAGCAATGGAACTGCTTTAGACGCTGCTCAAATTACAACAGACTCTAAAGGTGAAGCTACATTCACTGTTTCAGGTACAAATGCTTCTGTAACTCCAATAGTATTTGATTTACATGATACTAAAAATAATACATCAAATAAAAAATACAGCACATCAGCTTTACAAGTATCAGCTACAAAAGTAACATTCGCAGCTGTTCAAGCAGAATATACTCTTGAGTTAACTCGTGAAGGTGGCGAAGTAGCAGCAATTGGTCAAACTAACGGCCGTGAATATAAAGTTATTGTAAAAGATAAAGCTGGTAACTTAGCTAAAAATGAAATCGTTAATGTTGCATTCAATGAAGATAAAGATCGCGTAATTTCAACAGTTACAAATGCTAAATTTGTTGATGCAGATAATGATGTATTCTACACTGGAGATAAAGCAAAACAAATCTCTGTAAAAACAAATGATAAAGGTGAAGCTACATTTGTTATCGGTTCTGATACAGTAAATGATTATGCAACACCTATTGCTTGGATTGATATTAACACTTCTGATGCAAAACAAGGTGATCTTGATGAAGGTGAACCAAAAGCAGTTGCACCGATTTCTTACTTCCAAGCAGCATACCTTGATGGTTCAGCTATCAAAGCATACAAACAATCAGATCTAACTAAAGCTGTAACTAAGTTTGATGGTTCTGAAACTGCAGTATTTGCAGCAGAATTAGTAAACCAAAGCGGCAAAAAAATGAATGGTACTTCTATTAAGAAAGCAACTTATACAGTTTACAATACTGGTGCTAATGATATTAAAGTAGATAACCAAGTTATCTCACCAAATCGTAGCTATACAGTAACTTATGAAGCTTCTTTATCTTCTACAGGAACTGTTATTACACCTGCTAAGAATTTAGAAGTAACTTCAGTTGATGGTAAAACAACTTCTGTTAAAGTAATTGCTACAGGTATTGCTATCAATACAGATGGTAAAGACTATGCATTTACAGCTAAAGAAGCTACTGCTACATTTACAGCTACATCTGAAGTACCAGCTTCATATACTGGAGTAGTTGCAGAATTCAATTCATTTGATTCTGGTAAAAACAACAATACAATTACATTTGCTGGTAAAAACCCAGTGAAATATGCTGGTGAGTCTGGTAAAACGTACAAGTACTTCGGAGCTAATGGTAATGAAGTATTTAGCGAAGTAGCATTTGAAGCACTATTAAGACAATATGTTGGCAGCAAAGTAACATTATCTTACAGTGTAGATGGCGATACAAAAACATTTAAAGTTATTACTGCAGAAACTGCTGGAACTGTAGCTGATCAACTTAAAGAAAATACAGCTCCTACAGCTGTAAATAGCGCTCCAACTGCTAAAGCAGTACCTGCGCAAACAATTCAAGTTGGTGCTACACCTTTAACGTTCACTACATCTGATTTAGCTACGGATGAGAATGGCGATCCATTAACTATCTTATCTGCTTATACTTCTAATCCAACAATTGCAACAGCTGCATTAGTTGGACCAGCTAATACATCAATCACGGTTACTCCAGTAGCTAATGGTACAACTACTGTAACAGCTGTAGTAGCAGATGACAAAAATGCAACAACTACTGTAACATTTAATGTAACTGTAACTCCTACAGTTTATACAAGTGTGATTTCTAATGGTAACCCTGTAATTCCTTATGCTGCTGCAACACCAACAAAAGCTAAGGCAACTTTACCAACATTTACAACAGTAGCAGTTGGTGGTAACTTAGAAATTACTGATGAAACAGGCACACCATATAATGTTGCTTTAACAGCTGGTCAAACTCCAGCACAAGTAGTAGCTGCAATTAATACATTTGCTTCTACTTATGGTGTTAAAGTCAATGCTTCAGTAGTAAATGAAAAAGTTGAATTAGTATCTGTAGGTACTGGTACTACTGCAACTCTTAATGTTGATGGAGATTCTACTTTAGAATTCGTAGCAGGTACACAATTTGCTACTGCTCAAGCAACAATTGTAGCAGGTGCAGCAGGTACAGCTACTCCAGCTAAATATGGATTTAAAGTAGCATCAGGTGTAGCAACTGGTAAAACAGTAGATTATACAATTACTCTTGGTTCAGCAACTGCAACTATTTCAGTTCCTGGTGCTGCAACTGTAAGTCAAGTTGTAACAGCTCTACAAGCTGCTAACTTAACAGGCTATACTGTAACTGCAAATGGTGATGTTATTGAAATTACACAAGCAGTTCCAGCAGCAACTTCTGATAAGTTAGTTGTTAAAACTGTAGAACAATAAGAATATAAGAATATTCCACAATATATGAATATATATTGAAGGGTTTTTATAAAAATATAAAGTTCTATGCGAGAGAAATCTTGCATAGAACTTTTTTTATAGGTTTTATATGACAATAATGACAAATAGTTATTAAAATTACTATAAAATTAATTTAATGATATAAAACAATGTTTAATTAAATAATTAATAATGAAATCGTTATAAGAATACTCTTTCTCATAGTTTTTTGTTCCTATATTTAAAATCTTGCTTACAATAAAAATAGGAATTTTCTTTTAAAAAGAATTTAAAATTTTTGGTAACCTTTTATTTAAAAATAAGTCTACTTAATAGGATGGTTGATAGATTAATATGTATTCGCAATTAACTCCATCCATAGAGTAAGTAGAATTAAATTAAAAATAAAATATTATACATTAAAACTCGGTGTAATAGATGGTATTAAAAGGATTTATTAGGCAATAAAGAATTTTGTAGAAAATATTCACAGAATTATGGAAGTCTTTTTTGTATTATATGAAGCTTTCGAAGGAGAAAGGCTAGCACTCTAGTACCGAATTCTACTCTTTTCGATATAAATCCCACATTTTAGGGGTTTTTCGTGTTAAGATGATAAAGACTATTGTAAGAGGAAAAAGGAGATTAAGATGTTTAAGAAACTTAGGACTACATGTATTGTATCAGCAGTTGCGTTGGCTACGATTTTGCCAGGACAAGCGTCTGCATTAGCGACTAGTAACAATGGAATTCAGATAAAAAACAATGTCTCGATTACGATTAATGGAGAAACCATCAATGTTAATGATCCTATTTTAAATAAGTCGGACTTCTTGTTATTACCAATGCGTGCATTATATGAAGCGGTTGGTGCAAGTGTGGATTGGGATAAGGAAACAATGACTGCATCGGCGATTCGCAATGGTAAGATGGTTGATTTAACGATCGATTCGAAGACTGCTTTAATAGACGGAGAAGAGGTTGCAATGGATGTTGCACCGTTTATGTATAAAGATCGTACCTACATGCCACTACGTTTCGTCAGCGAAAATTTTGATGGTGTTGTTAATTGGGATGAGGCTACCCAATCGGTAGATATTACATTATCAGATGAAACAACAGCACCACCGCAGGAAGACCCATATATCTTACATATCAATAACAAACGTATCGTTATGAAAGATCCGATTGTTTCAAAGGATGGAAGAACCTATTTACCTGCTAGCTATATTTATGATTATTTAGATGATTCATCTGGTACTTGGCAACCTGATGGTTCCTTTGAATTGTTAATTGGTGGGATGAGCTTTATTTTTAATGATAACAGCAATCAGGCTTTGGTTAACAATGAAGCAGTGACAATGATCGAAAAGCCATTTATACAAAAAGGCAAAATGTACATTCCTACCAAGTTTCTTGTGGATGCATTAGGCGGAAATTTACGCTATATCACAGAAAAAAAAGAAATGTATATTTATGTTTACCGTTATATGTTCACAAGCCCCTTCCTAGATAAATCATTTGGTTCTACGTCTTATCCAGAAGCTGTTCCTTCTGCTCGAGTAGAAGGAGATCGTGATTTATTTATTAGTGATAATCCAGAAACGTTAACACGTAAGCTTGTGCCACTGAACAATGCGACACTTGCCCAATATGATGTGAAACCAACAGCGGCAACAAATAAGCATCGTATCTTTGGCTGGCATTACAACACATTAGGTACAGATGTCAATCTTGGGATTACCGTTCAAAACAAGTCTACGACAGAAAGCATTAAAGTCACTGACTCGAAAGGCATTAACCAAAAAACAGGTAATAGTTGGGTAGGTCATGATCTTGGCTTGACGATTGCGGATGCTGTTTTAAATAACAAGCTTCAAAAATCGGACAGCAGTGGCATTGTCATTGCACCAGGTGAAACAAAGGTCATCGAAACATATGAACTAAACTATGATTATATTATTGGCTTTTTACATGATTTAGATATTCAAGCGGTTAATGGTGGAAAGCCAGAATATACGATTCGCACAGTACTAACTAAGGATAATAGTGATTTAACAACAATTCAATCTGAGCAGGTGGCAGTTGATCAGTATGCTAAACACCCTAGAGGTGCATGGTCTAGTGCGTCAATTCTAGCAGAACTACCAGCGTACACAGTAGATTCTCCTGAGGTAGGCTACAATATTTCTAACGGTCGTACTGACCATTTACAAACGGCTGAAAATTCAATGTCGCAAATTAATGGCTCAGTAGGAAATCCGGGACATTTTGGCGTGAATTATAAAGTGTCCATTCCTGTTGTCAATCCAACAGGCTCTACAAAAACGATTAAGCTGAAGTTAGCTGGTCGAGGAGGATTATACAGCGGAGCGATTAAGGTGAATGGCAAAGTGTATTTAGTGCCTTCTTTAAGAGTCGGGGCAGAGTATGTTGAATTACCTGATTTCAAAATGAAGGGTTCAAAAGATACGATTGAATTAGAACTAATGCATGCTGGTGGTGTCAACCTTCCAGTAGCAATCTATGTAGAAACAAAATAAAAAAGTCACTGGCACGGGTCATGTGACATGGTACGTGCCATACTTTGAATTAATTCGGAGTGAAAAATGGCAAGAAAACTAATAACGATTATTGTAGTCCTACTCATGCTTACACTAACAGTTAGCCCCATCAATGGACAAGCTGCTGGTTTAGGCAATAAAGTCAGTGAAGTTAAAACAGAGGTTTCACCACAGGTAATACATTCACAGCAAAACTATACGTCAGGTTCGATACGTCAGTTTGTAAATGTTTTAGATGTCAATTTAAATAATACATATACAAAACTAGAAATTGGTATGCCAAATCCTATTAATTCATTAAAAACAACATCAGCGATGGCCAAGCAAAACACATATGATGGGCATCGTGTGGTTGGGGCTGTCAATGCCTCTTACTTTTTAGGAAATGGTATGCCTGCGAACTTGTTAGCAGAAAACAATGAAATTGTGAACTATGGTATTTTGGGAGATACATATGATAGCCCAACACAAAAGCCAGTTGCATTTGGTTTATCGAAATCAGGGAAAGCTATTGCAGATTATTATTCTACGAATCTAACTTTCCAAGTGAATGGCAAAAGCTATCCTATTGATCTTATTAATAGTGAACGAGGAACAAATAAAAACGTTTTATATACACCTGAAAAAAAATCAACAGGGACAAATACATGGGGGGTAGAACTCGTTGTGTCGGGCGCTAGCCAAGATACAAGTACCTTGCATTTTGGTGATCAGTTCTCAGGTACAGTATCTCATGTAACAGCTTATGGAGCAGAAGGTAACTCTTCTGTACCAGCAGATGGCTTTGTTATCTCTGTACAAAATAAAGAGTTAGCCGCTGAATTAAGTAGTATTACAGCAGGTACAAGCGTGGATGTCAGCTTATCGATCGATCAAAAATGGATGGATGCACAGTTCATCTTAGCTGCTGGACCAATGCTTGTGCGTAACGGCAAAGTGGATATTTCTATGCCAACGAATTCAGGGTTTGCTTCTACACGTAGTCCACGTACAGCAGTAGCTATAGATGCTACAGGTACAAAGGTATCTCTTGTCACGATTGATGGTCGCATAAGTGGTCATAGTAATGGTGTTAATTTATCAGATTTAGCTGCTCATTTAATTTCAGTGGGTGCTTCTTCGGCTATTAACCTAGACGGAGGCGGCTCTACAGCAATGGTGGCGCGTAACCCAGGAGGTTATTTCGCCAACCTAGTGAATAGACCGTCAGAGGGTAGTGAACGTCGTGTATCTGCCATTTTACAGGTAGTGAATACAGCGCCACCAGGGAAAGTAAAATCAATTACGTTAAGTAGTGTTGGTCAGGTAATGAAAGGTTCTTCTGTAGATATGCAGGTTGTAAGTGCCTATGATCAATACTTGAATCCAATGACCATTAACCCAGCAAATATGAGCTGGACAGTTGAAGGTAATATCGGCAAAATGGATGGTGCAACCTTCACAGCAACACAAAAGGGTGAAGGGAAAATTATTGGAGAGTATGAAGGAATTCGTACGTCTACAGCTGTGAAAGTAGTAGATCTAGCAGAAAAACCTATTGTACTAGATAGCTTTGATAATACGTCATCTTGGACAACAGAAGTGGCGAAAGCTAATGCTTCATTAGCAAGCTCTAAAGAGTATGCTAGACAGGGAACTGCTAGCTTACAATTAAACTATGATTTCACAACTAGTGGCACAGGCACAAAAGCTGCCTATATGGTTGCGAAAACACCAATTGCTATTTCAGGGCAGCCTAAAAATATCGGTCTTTGGGTATTTGGCGATGCTGGTAAGCATTGGCTAAGAGGCGTTGTCATTGATGGTGCTGGAGCTAAGCATACAATTGATTTTACAAGCCAGGGCGGTTTAGACTGGAGTGGCTGGAAATACGTGACGGCAGATATTCCAAGTGATCTACCACAGCCACTAAAATTCGAGCGTTTGTATGTTGCTCAGCCAACAGCATCTCTTCAGAAGAAAGGACAGCTGTATTTCGATCAATTACAAGCCGTTTATAAAGATAATCATGAGGAATTAGTTTATAAAGATGTAACAAAAGGACATTGGGCATTTTCCGAAATCCAAAGTCTATACGATCAATCCCTTATTAAAGGATACTCAAATGGAACGTTCAAACCAGAGGCATCCATTACACGTGCTGAGGCAGCTACGATCATTGCCAGAGCTTTAAATCTAACTACAACGAAGGATTCTAGCTTTAAAGATGTGAGTAAGAGCCATTATGCATACAGTGCCATTGCCGCAGTTGAGCAGGCGGGCATTATTAAAGGGCAAGAGGCAGGGAAGTTTAATCCAAACGGACAGCTTTCACGTGCAGAAATGTCTGCCATTTTAACAAGGGCCTATAAATTAACGGGTACAAGCAAAGTAAGCTTCTCTGATGTGAAATCAACACATTGGGCATACAGCCATATCCAAGCACTTGTGGCAAATGATTTAACTGGCGGCTTCCCAGATAACACATTTAGACCAGATGCACAAATTACACGTGCGCAATTTGCAAGCTTCTTAAATAGATGTTTATCATTAAAATAAAAATGACGAATCCCCTGTAGTAATCTACAGGGGATTTCTTTTGTAAAAAAACCGCCTTGCCCATAAAAAGACGAGGCGGATTTAGGTTAGAAAACGATATATTTCACATATTGCTTCCAAGTTAGCTCTTTAAAATGGCTCCATTGGATTTTCTCAACAGGTAATGTTCTGAAGGTATAAGCTTCGAGATTACGTTTCTCATTCGAGAGCATTGGCGTACCTTCATCAAGATAATCCATAAAAATAGCTGACTTAGCCGTTTTAAATTGGACATTGACATCAATTAGCTGAATTTTACCGTCCTGATTGATGATATATAACTTTTTGTTCCCTTTTTTAGCTGTGGCTAGCCACGACTTATCGACTTTATAGGAATCGAATGCTTCGTTGACAATAATAGAGGCTTTGCCAGTTGTCGAAAATGGGATGTCTTCGAGTGGGGCATCTTGCTGTAAGGTCACTTCATAATTAGTTGGTTGTGGCAAGGCAGCCGTTTTGGCTAACTCATTTGCCCAAACTGTCTGATCGTCAGTAGCAATCGTTTGTTTTTCTAATACGATGCCAGATAGATCATCCTTGACATGTTTCACCTCGAAATCTACAGTTTGCCCTTCCTCCACCTTTTGCCATTCCTTTTCTGATAAATAGGCATACATTGCTTTTTCATTCGAATAGATTTCAAAAGTTAGCGCACCAGCTTCTTTCTTAATCGCTGCCACAACACCATCAATAGGGCTGACAATACCCTGACGAGATTGAATTTGTGTAATTTGGGCTTCAAGTAACGCAATTTGACGATTTGTTTCAGCAATATGTCGATTTAACAGGGCAACCGCTGTAGATGCTGAATTTTGTTGAGCAAGCTCTAATTTTAGCGTTACAGATAGTTTGTCATTGATTTGATCCGTATTAATGGAGCTTTTTGGATTAGAATCATCACCATACTCATCCTCAATTTGATCAAGTGCATCCTGTAAATCTTGTAATTCTGTTTCATAGGCTGTGCGTTCAGATTCAAGCTTTGTTAACTCCTCATCCACCTCATCTGTTTTATAGGTAGCAAGTACATCATTCATCATCACTTCTTGGCCACGCTTTACATTCACAGCTGATAAGCTAGTTGCATCAGCAGTAATCGTGTATGTCTCAGCAGGTGCTACAATGGTTTCTTTATGAACACGCTCTGTATTCGTGCCGATATAAGCTTTTTGAAATTCATCGATAAAGTAGGATCGTGTCACGTTGCTATTATCTTTAAAAACAAAATAAGCATTTATGCCGATTACTAGCATTGCTAACACGATGGTCGTAGTTGTCCATGGTCTTGTTTTGATAAATGCCATCATCCTAACCCCCTAGCAATCCATTCTTTAATTGGTAGTACACTAATCAAACCAACAAATATGGCCATAAATAGCTGTATACCAATCAATTTGACTACTAACATTTTTCTACTAGCTTCTTCCTCCCATTTTGATAGGAAGAGGTACTGTACAATAATGATTAAAACAGTTGTTACCGTCAATTGATTGAGGGTAAATAATACGAAATCTGTTTCAATCACCTGTAAGGCAGCAGGAGCTAAGGAGAAGAAAGAAAACATGGTTGTATAGCCTACAGCATAGAAAACAGCAAAGAGGATTGCTTTTTCAATTAATAGAAAGGCTACAACATAAAGCTGGACTTTTTTTATCCAAGTATAAGGAATGTCCGTTAATAGATGTAAAAGATAGGTAACACCATAATAATGGAAGCAAAAATAGACGATTCCCCATAAAACGGCACCAAGCATCGAAAGGATACGTGCTACATAGTATTCATTTTGTAAATCCATTGCGAATAAGGACGTTAAATTTTCTGTCCCCATTCCCCAATATTCGCGAGCAGCAAACAACAGGATGAAAAGAATGAACACCGTTAGTACTCTTTTTTTATATCCGATGACCTCGCCTTCCTCTACGATGCTAGTAAAGTAGGTAGGATTTTTTAAGCTATGCCAGAACTTATAATGGTAAAACATAAAACAGCGTCCTTTCTTCCAAAATAGGATATCAAAGTTGTAGTATACACCTTGTAAAGATATTATGACATATGAAAATAGCTGTTTTTTTCCAATAAATTCATTGAAAAAACATAATTTCTTATTATATGTCAATTGGTGAAAACCTTATATAACACCATTGTATAGTATAATTGAAATAACTTCCTGTTTTTCTAGCTAGTAATTTAGAAAAATTACTTTTGATATGTCTCATTTTGTAAATATATTAGAATGGCTTGAAATCGAGCAATTTACACCGATACTAAAGTCATAAATTCTAAATGAAAATGAATACAATCATTTTCCTATACATAAACGATGAAAGGGTGGTTCGATTGAATCGAAAATTGACAGCAGGGGTCATAACGGGTCTTTTATTGGCACCTACGGCTATAGCGAACGCACAGGAAAATGATGCACAATCCCGCGTCACAACACATACGGAGCAAGTTGCCTATACAAATGAGGTAGCGGCTGCAACGACAAGAGAGCAGCTTATTGCTCAATTTGGTAAGCTGTCAGAGAACTCATCAGCTGATGACATGGTCATTGCAAAAGGAGATCTGCAAGTTTTAAGTGCAGCAGGCTTTAATGAACACGAAGTTGCATTTATTGAAGCTAAGTATCGCTATGTGGAGGAGCAGCGTAGCTTATTAAGTGAGCTACAAAAATTAGGAAAAGAAATGACGGGAATCTCGTTTACAAGTAAAACATTTATTGCAGAGGTAGCCGCTTTCGATAAGAAATATGATAACTTTTTAAATATCGGCACGGATAATCTAAAAGCGTATGTAACTGTTCAAAAGGAATTTGAAGCAGCTGTCACAGCCGCACTTAATAATGCCAAAAGTATTGCCTCAACAGTTCGTGGTACAGCGTTGCAATATGGCTATGATGATGCAGCACGCAATGTCTATTTTAAAGGCAAGGGAATGGATGTTGACAAGTTAAGTAAGCTGAAAGTGGACGCAGCAAAAGCAGAAGCTGTCACTACAGAATTAGATCAGCTAGTTGAGCTATTAGAGAAATCTACAGATTATGCAGCTATTTCACCTGGAATGAATAGCTTTACGACGAATTATAATGCACTGACAGCAGAGCAAAAGAAAGTAGTCGAAGCTTATAATCCAAAAGATGATAAAATCACACCTTTTAAGAAGTATAAGGATGCCTTGTCAGGTTTATCTGCTCTAGAAAAAGTGACTTCTAGTATTGCGCAATTAAAAGGTAAGCAGCCTGCAGATTTCACTTCAGCCTCAAGCTTTATTAGTGCTGTGGCAGCTGTTGAGAAAGCCTATAATAGTCTGGATGCTGCCTCAAAACAATTATTAAAAACGGAATATGAAAGTATTGCACAATATCTTCAGGCAGCAAATATTTCAAAAAGCATTTCAGGATTGCGTGTATCCAAAGAAGCGTCATATCGTACCGCAGTTACTGGACTAAAAACAGAATATGATAACCTAACAATTGATAAAGGATTTGTTAAAAACGCGAACGAATTACAATCAGCAATAGCCAATATTACTGTAGCTGAAAGTATCGAAGCCCTTATAAAATTGATTGAGCCTAAAGCAGACAGTGAAAAAGTAGCTGCCATTAAAGCAGCACGTGCAGCTTATGATAATCCACCTGCTCCAACTGGAATAACAATCAATCCAAGCAATGTAAAAAAAATCGTCAGTAATTTAGCCGAGCTGACATCTTGGGAGAAAAATTTAAGTGCTGCGTTAAAGGTAGATAAGTTAATTGATAGCCTAGATCCAACTGCAAAAACTTTTGAAAGTAAGACGCTCTCTGCCTGGACTGCCTTTAACAAGTTAAATGAAAATGATAAAGCGTTAGTGCAAGGAGCTACAAAACTAACACTGTTCCAAAAATACGCAGATTTATCGAAAAAAATTGCTACATTAAAACCAACAGCTGACTATGGTACACAGCTTGCTTCATTGAAAAATCTAGTAGATCAATTAGATTCACAAGGTAGTGGCTATGAAGAAGCACTTAGCAATTTAAAAACACAGCTGATAGAAAAAGTAGAGGCTTTAATTAATGAGGAAAAAGCAGTAAAAGACGTTATTGAGGAAATTGATCTGCTAGATAAAAATATAGCTATTGAAAAAATATTAACCGTACGAGCAAACTATAATGAGTTATCACCAACAGCTAAAAAGCGCGTAACGAATATTAAAGAGCTAACAGATTTAGAGAAATCCTATAAATCGGTTGTTAATGTCATCTCTCAATTTGAAAAATTGGATCCTTCCTCTAAAAGCTATATTTCTAAAGCAAAATCAGCTTATACGGCTTACTCCAAACTAGATAATGCTAATCAGGAGTTTGTTTTAAATTATAAGGGCTTGAGTAAAAAAGTACCTGTTATAGATGTTATTGTTCAAATTGATGCTTTAAATACTTCAAAAAAGACCTATAAAGATGATGTGCAAAAGGCAACGGGTGCTTATAACGCATTAAATAATATAGAGCCAAAACTTCAAGACGAGGTCATCAATTATGTACACCTAACAAACGCACAAGGCTATATCAATACGGCCAAAGCATTTGATGACCGTATTCTAGCCTTAGCAAATGAAGGCCCTGACACATTTGTCAAAAAGGTAGCAGAACTTACATTAGAATATAAAGCAATGGATAAGAACGCGCAGAAGCTAGTGGAGCAAGCCAAAGTGTTAAGCTCCTACGAAAAGGATAATAAGGCGGTAATCAAGGTGATTCAAATGATCGATGCCTTAAATCCAACAAATAAGGATTATACAAAAAAGGTTCTTGATGCACGTAAAGCCTATAATGCACTTGATCAAGTTTCCCAAAAACGTGTAACAAACTATGCTAATCTCACAGCTGTAGAGGATGTTGCTTCCTTGATTGGTCTTATTGCGTCGTTAAAACCAACAAGTAAAACTTTCTATCAAGATATGAAAACAGCGCGTGAGCTTTATGATGCCTTGCCAGCAGAGAAGCAGCAAGCGATCGTAAACTATGATGCACTGGTAGCAGCAGAGAATGAACAAGGATTAGCACAGAGTGTAGTCGAGCTAATTAAATTAACAGAAGTGCAAGATGCTGACTATTTAACGAAGCTGATGAATGCGCGTGTAGCATACGATAAGCTGTCATCTGACCAAAAGAAATTAGTGACGAATATTAAAGATTTAACAACACGTGAAAAAGCAGTGAAACCAATTTTAAGTGTGATGGTTCAAATTAATGAACTTGATCCAGAATCAACAAACTTTGTTAGTAAGGTAAACTCAGCACGTAAAGCGTATGATAAATTATCGAAAGATCAAAAAAAATACATCGATAATATTAATATTCTCTTAAAATTTGAGCCTGTCTCTAATGTGATGGAATTGATTAGTAAACTTAAATCTTCAAGTAACACATTCCTTCAAGATACATCGCGAGCACGCTCACTTTACGATGCACTACCTGACGATATGAAGCAATATGTGACAAACTACTACTTATTGCAAGCAGCGGAGTCTAGTATTTTAGGGGCTGGTAATGTCATGCAAATGATTGATGACTTACCATCCGTTGATCCAAAGCAATATGTGAAACGTATTCAAGAAATCCGTGCTGCTTACAATGCTTTACCAAAGGATCAGCAACGGGCTGTTCAAAATTATAAAGTGCTACAAGATCAGGAAAAGCTAATAAAGCCTGTAATGAGTATTGTAGAAGATATAGACCGATTGCTAACGGCAAAAGATATGAATAGCCAATACCAAAAGATTTTAAAAGCCTATGATAAGCTCAATGCGGAACAACGTCGCTATGTTTATAACGACCAGCTATTGCTTTCGCTAGATAATGTTATAAAGGTTTATAATAATATTGCTAAATTGAATCCAAAGGATAAATATTACTTTGGCATGGTGGAAGCGGCGCGTAAAGAATATGATAGTTTGAATACGACAGATAAACAACGTATCTCCAATTATGCTCTTTTACTCGAAGCAGAGAAAAGTTTAGCTGATGTGAAGAAGGTTGTGGAGATCATAGCGGGACTGTCTCCAAGCTCTTCAACGTATATTGAAGATGTGGCGAATGCCGTTGCTGCCTATAAGGCATTGGACTCTAAAATTAAAGGACAGGTCATTAATGAGGATGTCTTAAAGCAGGCTGAAAAAGATGTGGCTGCCGTTCTCAAAGTTGTTCAAGCGATCGGAAATATTGATCCAGACAGCTCCTCATTCGAGAAAAAAGTGTTAGCTGCTCAAAAAGATTATAGTAATTTGTCAATTGAGCAACAGGGCTTAGTGTATAATTACCGCATTCTAGAAGACTATCTTAAAATGATTCAATAGTATGATAAAAAAGGAGTTTTCCCAATCAATATAACGGGAAAACTCCTTTTATAAGTAAGAAAAAATGAATCCTAATATTAATTTCCAAAAAAGTGAAACTATATCATCTGAAATTCGTATCTTATAGTATAAATGGTCGCTTTGATTGGGAGGTACCATTTGATACATTTTCATTTTGCCAACGTGAGGAGGTCGCCCTGTTGAAAAAATTATTGAGTATAATGGTACTTTCAATAGCTGCAACCGTAGGAAGTTTAACTAGTTTTAGTCAAGTAGAAGCAGCGTCTGCTAAGGCAGTAGATGTGACAAATTCATACTGGGCAAATGCCTCGATTCAACATATGCTCACAAAACAATATATGACTACATACAACGACAACACTTTTAAGCCAGAGCAAGCTATTACAAGGGCAGAGGCTGCTGCTGCCATTGCTCGCTCTCTTCAAACAAACATTGACATTGAGAACCCTGTAAAATTCAAGGATGTTCCTACAACACATCCATATTACAAGGAAATTTGCCAGCTTGTTAAACTGGGAGTTATTCAAAAAAGTGATGCCTTTCATCCAGAAGAGCCTTTAAAGCGTATGCAGGTGGCAAAAATGCTAGCACTAGCTTACCAAATTAAAGTAGATGGCAAAAATAATAGCCAGTTTGCGGATATTACGCGTACGCATTGGGCAAAAGACTATATTGAATCCTTAGCAGATATCGGCATTATTGGTGGAGTGGATGCTAAGCATTTTGCTCCTGACCAATTGGTAACACGTGCACAGTTTGCTGTTTTTGTTGAGCGAAGCATGATTTTTCAACAAAAAATTAAGGCATTGGAAGTAGCCTATGACTATCTAGCAAAGGATTATATCCCAACTGTAAACCTTTCTTCTGAGTGGTCTAAAAAGGTGATTGAATTAATAAATGTTGAAAGACAGAAGAATAAGCTAGAACCAGTTGCTTATGATTCGAAACTGACACAAATTGCAATTATCAAAGCACAGGACATGGTAAATCGCCATTATTTTGAACACGTTTCCCCATATTATGGGGCACCTTGGGATTTAGCGACATTATTTGATTACAACTATACAAGTTTTGGAGAGAATATTGCTAGAAATATTAAAACACCTGAAATTGCTGTTAAGGCATGGATGGCTTCACCTAGCCATCGAGATAATATTTTAAAAGAGCACTATACGAACACAGGTGTTGCAATAACACAGGATAGCAAAGGAAATTACTATTGGGTCCAAATGTTCTCTAGTCAATAAGTTGTTGTGTAACAAAGAATCGCTAATATTACAGAAATGTTACGAAAGTTCCAAATTACGATAAAAAAATCCCCTTTTTTACGCTGGAAATACCACCAAACGTTGGTATTACAGCGTTTTTTTGCTGTCTAAAACCGTTACACAATTGAAAAATAACATTCGCCTCTTTTGTGATAGTCTATGTATAGGCAAAAAAGTTTTGAGAGGGGTATAACAAAAGTATGAATAAGAAATGGTTATTACCGATTTTTGCATCATTTATGTTATTTTCAACTACTAATATTAATACTGCTGAAGCAGCGTCTAAAGCAGATTTAACTGATACAGCTTCTAAATATTTAGGTGTTCCATATAAATACGGCGGTACAACAACAAGCGGTTTTGATTGCTCTGGCTTTACTTCTAAAGTATTTTCAGACTTAGGCATTCAATTAAACCGTACGTCGGGATCTCAATATCAACAAGGTACTGCAGTTGCCAAGAGTGATCTTCAAGTTGGCGATTTAGTATTTTTCAATACAAGTGGTAGTGGTATTTCACATGTGGGGATATACATAGGTGATGGTAAAATGATCCACTCTCAAACTGGTCAAGGTGTAAGCTATTCAAATGTTAATGACCCATATTATTGGGGCGATCGTTATGTAGGTGCTAAACGTGTAGCAACATTTGATGCTCAACAACAGGCTGAAGTAAAACAAGCAGCTATTGACTTTTCCGTATATGCTTCTCGTGCAGAGGTAGCAGTACAAATTGCAAAAGCTTTAAACTTAGATACATCTGATACTACTACTAGTTTCGTAGATGTAAAACCTACATATGCTCATGCAGGTGCTATTGCAGCTGTAGCAAAATTAGGTATCTTTGAAGGCGATGCAAATGGTAAATTCAACCCGTCTTCACCAATTACGCGTGCACAAATTGCTAAAGTATTAGTGCTAGCATTTGGTCTTGAAAATAATGGTGGAAGTGTAGCTTTTAGTGATGTGCCTCAAAAGAGCTGGGCTAATGAATATGTTTCTACTCTAGCGTCAAATGGCATTACAAATGGTGACGGAGACGGTAGCTTCGGTTCTGATGAATTACTAAAAATCGAACAATTAAAAGTATTTATTGAAAGAATCCAACAATAAGTTCATAAAGTTAACACTTTAATTGTGTCATAGATTGCAAGAAATGATCTTTTGAATAGCGTATAATGGAAGAAGGGTTTGCAATAGCAGACTCTTCTATTTTTATGATAATTTTGTAGGAAAGGATGTGAATTGGAAAATTAAATTTTAACAGTTCTATTGTATGATGCTTTATTTAGCTAATTTTGTTAAAATGGACACGTTAAGAGAACAAGAAGGGAGGAAATAAGACATTGAACATCAAAAAAATTAGTCTTATCTTGTGCGTCTTATTCATTTCGGCTTCTATGTTTACGATACATAGTGCAAGTGTCAGTGCAGCTAACAATTCAAATATAACATTTGAAGATGTTACTAAAAATCACCCAGCCTATGAAGAAATCAATTATTTAGTAAATTTGGGGGTAATTCAAGGTTACTTTGTGAATGGTAAGAGAGTCTTTGGCCCAAATAATAGTGTTACAAGAGGACAAGCAGCTAAAATGGTTGTTGTTGCCTCTGGTAATAAACCATTAGTTGTAAATAAATCTAGCTTTTCAGATGTTACAGTCGGCACTGAAATGTCAGGTTATATAGAACGTGCTGTACAGCTAGGATTTTTCGACAAAAATATAAAAGGTCAATTCTTACCAAATAAGCCTCTAACTCGTGGAGAAATGAGTTATGTATTAACAAAGGCTTTTAATTTAGATACTAGTGAGTATGAGGGGATCGACTCACCTTTTACTGATGTAGGAATCACACATGAATATGTGAAATACATCAATACAATCTATTATAATGGCATTACCAACGGAACAGGTAATACGTATTTACCAAATAGCACTGTAACACGTTCTCAATTCTCATTATTCGTTGCACGTGCAAATAGTGAAAAATATCGATTAGAGCTTCCTGTAAAAGGTGTACAAGTTCCAGATACATCACAAGTCATTGGCTTAGTGAAGGTCACTACAGATGGGTTAAACATCCGTAAGACAAAAGATTCTACTTCAAGCACGAACATTGTAGGCAAAGTCAATACAGGCGGTAAATTATCAGTCTACGCTGTTGAAAGTAATTGGCTAAAGGTTACTTATAAAGGCGCATATGCCTACATCTATAAGCAATATGCAGAATTTGTAGATGCAGATGGTAATGCGTTAGGAACAGTCGAAAAAGAAGTAACGACAAAAAATGCTGTCAATTTATATGTGAAGCCTACATCTTCAGCAAAAGTCATTTCATCGATTAAAGCGAATGAAAAGCTTCCCGTTTACAAAACAATTGGTGGCTACTACTTAACACAAGTAAATGGTTTACCAGGTTATATTGTAGCGAATAGCACTACGGATATTGTGGAGGAAGAAAAGCCAAATCCTAATCCAAATCCAGATCCAACACCACCAGCTTCTGGTGATGTGCTAGGAAGAGTAACGGTAGCTAATTTAAATGTTCGCAGTCAAAGTAACTCTACATCAGCCGTGTTATTTAAGCTGAATAAAGGAGAGTATGTCCAAGTTAATAACATCAATGGTTACTGGGCAGAAATCACCTATAATGGCCAATCAGGCTATGTTCACAAGTCTTATTTGAAACTATTAAATCAAACAGCTAAACCTTTACAAAATCGTATTATCATCCTAGACCCAGGTCATGGTGGTAAAGATCCAGGTACAGTAAAGGGCTCTGCTTCTGAAAAGAACATTACATTAAAAGTCAGCACACAAGTGAAACAATTACTAGAGAATGCTGGTGCAAAAGTTTATATGACACGTACTGGTGATACGTATCCATCCTTACAAGATCGCGTAGACTTTACTCAAGCAAACTATGGTGAAATTTTTGTAAGTGTTCATGTCAACTCTGCTGCTAATACGTCAGCGTCTGGTACTGAAACATATTATGCAATATCTACAGGAGATATGTATCAGGAAGACATTGATTTAGCAACTTATGTTAATAATCAAATTGTCAACAATTTAAATATGAAAAACCGTGGTGTCAAGCAAGAGCAATACTACGTAATTCGTAATATGGTGATCCCTTCTATTCTAGTAGAACTTGGTTTCTTAACGAATGCAGAGGATAACAGTAAAATGACAAATGATCAATACGTTAAATTATTTGCAGAATCTATTTATAATGGTATTTTGCAATATTATAAAAAACAATAATTGATTAAGAGACGATTCCAAAGATGTACTAGCCTTTGGGATCGTTTTTCTTATTCTCTATATACCCATATAAGAAAAATACAAACTAATTGATAAAATGGCCATAAAATTTTTCTAATCATACAAATAATGGGCTAGTTTGATTGCTACGGCTAGCTATAAGGAAAAGACACTTTTGCACATGGGTGATTGAGTGGAGCTAGCGTCACAGAGGAGACCCTGGAGCGAACGTAAGTAAGTGAAGCTGCTCATCGGACGTCCCCTGGAAAGATCGCTGGCGGAACGGAAATCCACCTCCTGCCTTATGAAAAGGCCTTTTTTGCTAGTGATTTTATCTTTTTTCAACAACAGTAAATGGCTGTCTCATTTATTAAGAGACAGCCATTTACGTTATTTCACGGTATTGATGAATTTAATATAATCCTTACTTATATATCCAGGTTCAGTGTTTAGTTTATCTGAAACAATTTGATACCAACCATTTGAGCTTGTATCTGTAACGATGACAGGCATATTACTTTTACTAAATGTGAAAAGTGGACTTTGACTTGTTGATGCATCTGCACGAACATTTAGTCCAGCAGTTGTTGTGAGAGCGATTTTATAAGGATTATTTGCATCTTTAAAGCCTAAAGCTTTTTCTGCACGATAGTAATGTCCTGCAATTTTTGCCCCCCAGAATGGATCTGAAGCGTATTTTACGTTGAAGCCGATAGCCTTAGAACCAACAACTGCGCCATTTGTATAACGTCCACCTGGCGTAATATAATTTGGCTGAAGGAATTTTTCAACTAGCTCATTAATATTGGCTTCCACACTATCAAACTTCTTGTTTAGTGGATTTGTATCATAGACATATAAGCCAAATAGATTGTTTAGATTTTGAGCGTGATCACTCATACCATAGGCACTCTCATGCTGTGCTAAGGATAAAATAAGCATAGCATTGATATGAGAATTGGCTTCCACTTCTTTTAATACAGAGCCTAAACCAAGTAGTTTACTTTTAGTTGTGGCATTTTTATAAATCGAAGCACCTGAGCTTTCAACTTCTGCTAATTTTCCCACAATATATTGATCTAGCTCATCTGCTGTATATTGAGTTGCTGCACGAGCTGGTAAGAACTGATAGTAGTTATAGGCTTCTCCCTTTGAAGAACCATCAGCATTGGTAAAGTTGATGCCATCCCAGCTAAAGTATTTCTCACCCTGCTTCATAAAGCTAGGTGCCTTGCCATACACGTAACTAGCAGAATATTTATTAGTTTTATAATCATATAAAGTATGTTTTATTTCACCGTACTCATTTGTGTAATAAGAACGGCCTTTCACTAAAGCAGAAGGAATTAAGGTAACGTCAGCCTGCTTTAAATAGCCAGTATGACCAGCTAAGCGTACTTTTACTTGTGTGGCATCACTACCTAGATACTCCATTTCTGTATTACCCGCAACTGCGATTTGATCCTTAATCGTTTCAGAATTTAGAGCAACATAATTATTCGTTACAACATAACCGGAAGTCATTTTAATAATTTTATCATTTTGAGTAATCACTAAGGAACTAGTCGTCATCGCCTTTTCAGCTGCTTCAAAGCTAGTAAAGGTTTGTTTGTCTACCAAGTTACCATTGGAAACTTCTTTGACGATATATGCGGTAGTATTACCGTTATTACCAGTATTATTGTTGTTCCCATTATTATTAGTATTACCGTTATTTTCGGAGTTACCATTGTTTTCATTTTTACCAGCGTCAACCTGATCAGCAAGAAGAATTAATCGTAGAATAAATGTCGATGCCTCACCAATTGTGGCATTGTCTCTTGGTAAAAACATGCCATTGGAGCTTCCTTTAATAAGTCCTAATTGTGCACCGATTGCAACATCCTGACGGAAATCTTTAAAAATAGTTGCATTGTCTTTGAAGGTAATAGAAGAAGTACCTTTTGGTATTTTTAAATAATCAACTGCTCTGATTAGCATCACTGCCATATGCTCTCTTGAAATACGGTCATCTGGCTTAAATGAGCCATCCGTATAACCAGTAATAATTCCAGCAGTAGCGGCAAGCTTAATTTCATTTGCAAATAAATATGTGTCGGACACATCTGTAAACGTTATCTCGTTCTTTGTGTCCAAATTTAAAGCTTTTGCTATGTATGTGGCGAATTCACCACGTGTAACCGTAGCATTCGGACGATAGCTTCCATTTGCATCCTTCAGTAATGCATCTTTCTGAATTAAATAGCGTAGACCACTTTCATGCATATGTCCTGATAGCTCGTCTGCATAGACAGATTGGGGCTGCCAAATGACTAGACTAACAAGCATCATGAGCAACATAAAAATTGATAGTTTTTTCATAGTTTTACCCTCCTAAACTGATATCATTTTAACAAAGTTACACAATCAAGATAAGGGTCAAATGTTAGAAATACCATAAAATATACCAGCTATTTATAGGCAATAAGTATGCTTTTGTAATTTGATGTGAGAGTTAGTTTTAAATAGGGGAAGGAAAGTGAACCGAAATTCACATGAGTTTCTTCTATTATATATGTCATTTGTGTTACCCCCAAAAAAATAATGTCGTACATTGCTTTCTAAGAAGCAATGTACGACATTTTATTGAAGTAAATATTAAAGCATTTCTGAAGTTGTTTTTGCTTGCATATGCAGTTGTAGGTAGTCTGGGCCACCTGCTTTTGAATCTGTACCTGACATGTTGAAGCCACCAAATGGTTGGTAACCAACGATTGCACCTGTACAGCCACGGTTGAAGTAAAGGTTTCCTACATGGAATTCTTCACGCGCTTTTTCTAGGTTCATGCGGTTGGTTGTGATAACAGCGCCTGTTAAACCATATTCTGTATCGTTTGCAATTTCAATCGCATGGTCGAAATCTTTTGCTTTTGCAATCGCTACCACTGGTCCGAAGATTTCTTCTTTCATAATACGTGCAGAAGGATCTACGTCCGCGAACACAGTTGGTTGTACGAAGTAACCGACTGAATCGTCTGCTGTACCACCAGCTACTAAACGACCTTCGCCTTTACCGATTTCAATGTACTCAGTAATTTTGTTGAATGCTGCTTGGTCAATTACTGTTGCCATGAAGTTGCTGTAATCAGTTGGGTCACCCACTGTTAAAGCGTTTGTTAACTCTTCTACGCGATTTACCACTTGCTCATATACATCTTCTACGATGACAGCACGAGAACATGCTGAACATTTTTGACCTGAGAAACCAAATGCTGATTTCACGATCGATTGTGCAGCTAGCTCTAAATCTGCTTCTTTATCGACTACGATTGTATCTTTACCGCCCATTTCAGCGATCACACGTTTAATCCAAATTTGGCCTTCATTTAACACAGATGCACGTTGGTTGATACGTAAGCCGACATCACGTGATCCTGTAAAGCTGATGAAGCGTGTTTTTGGATGATCAACTAAGTAGTCACCTACTTCAGCACCAGAACCTGGTACGAAGTTAACCGCACCTGCTGGAAGACCAGCTTCTTCTAATACTTCGATAAATTTATACGCTACAACTGGCGTTGTAGAAGCTGGTTTTAATAACACTGTGTTCCCTGTTACTAAAGCAGCTACTGTTGTACCAGCCATGATTGCAAATGGGAAGTTCCAAGGAGAAATAACAATACCGATTCCTAATGGGATGTAGTCATAACGATTGTATTCACCTGGACGGCTTTCGACTGGCTGACCGTTTTTAATGCGTAGCATTTGGCGACCATAGTATTCCATGAAATCGATTGCTTCTGCAGTATCTGCATCAGCCTCTGCCCATGGTTTCCCAGCTTCTTTTGTTAATAAAGCAGAGAATTCATGTTTACGACGACGAACGATTGCTGCCGCTTTGAAAAGAACGTCTGCACGAATAGCTGGATCAACTTTTTTCCACGTTTTGAATGTTTCATCTGCCGCTTGCATGGCTTTTTCAGCTAAATCTTTGCTTGCTTTCGAAACGCGACCAATGACTTCTGTTTTCTTTGCAGGATTGTACGAAACGATTTTGTCTTCTGTTGTAATGCGTTCGCCACCAATAATTAGTGGGTAGTCTTGACCTAAGTAACCTTCAACTTTATTTAAAGCCTCTACATAAGCATTGTAGTTTGCCTCTTGTGAAAAATCTGTGAATGGTTCGTGTTTGTATGGAATCATGTCAGTTTCCTCCCAGGTATAAGTAGTGCCAAATGATTATGCACCTATTAAGATTGTGTTAATTATATAATGCAATATAATTTGGCATTAATCAACTCAAATTTTAAAACTTTTTTAATTTTTGCATCTGCTTTTCATATTGGTGTTAGAATAAGCTTAACGGAATACAGGAGGACAAAATGGATAACAATGTACTACTAAGTATTTATAAATACGTCATTGAAAAAGGCGATATGGGAATTTGCGTGGTAGACACAGAGGGCAAATTGCTTATATACAATAAAAAAATGAGAGAATTAGAAGGCGTTAATGAGGATGAATTTGAGGAGAGGCGAGCCTTAGAGATTATTGATTTTGAAATCGAAAAAAGCGATATTTATAAGGTCCTCAGCTCTGAAATGCCAGTACACAATATAAAAAAAACGTATTGGAATAAAAAAAATCAAGAAGTGACCTACATAAGCAATATTTATCCGTTGCACTATGAAGGCTCTTTAATAGGCGCTGTGGAATTTGCCCGAGATATTACACAGCTTGAATACATGATGTATCAGCCATTGAGAAGGTATGGCGCTCCATTGACATTTGACATCATCACGGCTGTATCACCAGTCATGAAGGATGTCATTGAAAAAGCAAAAATTGTGGCACTAAGTAGAATGCCTGTTGTGTTAATAGGGGAATCAGGTACTGGGATTGATATGGTTGCAGAGGGAATACATCATGATCTAAAGGTACAAAATGATATGTTTATTGCTTTAATTTGCCGTCGAGATGAGAAAACGGTATTAAAGCAATTTGAAAAATATATTGTGGAAAAGGAGAAAATAACCTTCTTTGCTGAGCGCATTGAATATTTATCTCTAGAAGCACAAGAAAAGATTGTTGAACTTTTTAATAATCATCCTAATCATCAGCATGTTTTAATTGCTAGTGTTGGCAAAGATCCCATTGATTTGATTCAAAAGCACGAGCTATCCAAAAAGCTTTATAGACTTTTTTCAGGTATTACGATTTATGTACCTCCTTTACGAGAAAGAAAAGAAGATATTATGCCTTTTATCGATGATTATTTCAAAAGACATCGTGATAGCTTTGGCTCGTCTATTCATGGGCTTTCAGAAGAAGTCCAAGATATCTTTTTAAAATATGATTGGCCAGGAAATTTAAAGGAATTAGAAGTCCTGCTGGATGAAATAACCTCATTGATCACCAATGAAACGATAGTTGAATCACATATGCTGCCAGTGCATTTCAAATGGAAAATCCAAAGCTCTTGTGAGGAGACGGAAAAAGAGGTTTCTACGAGCGACTTGTTTGTCATTAAAAATCAACAGGATATTCGACCATTAGATGTCTATATGAAAGAGGTAGAGGAGTACTATATTTCAAAGGCATTGGATTTTCATCAAGGAAATATCTCCAAAACAGCCGCTGCCTTGGGGATTCGTCGACAAAGTTTACAGTATCGAGTTAAAAACTATAAGCTCAATAAAAAAAGCGAAAACATTGATTAACCATGTTTTCGCTTTTTTGGATAGGTTCTCGAAAGTGAAAGATAGAATGATCGAACTGAAGGATAAAAACACGAAACTGATGGATAGCTTCAAGCTTGTATAATTATTTTCCTTTTTTCGAAAGGCGACCAAGCGCAAATGCTGCTGCTCCTAAACCAATTGCCATGTTCGTTTTTTTGTTAAACACTTGTTTTGTCACAAGTGCTACATTTTGTGGACGCTCAGCTAAACGACGCATAAAGTAACCGTACCAATCATTACCGAATGGTAGATATGTGCAGAAATGATACCCTTCACGAGCAAGGTCTAGCTGCATTTCTTTACGGAAACCATATAACATTTGGAATTCGAATTTTTCATTTGGAATATTGTGTTGTTTCACAAATTGTTTTACATGGTTGATCACATTATGGTCGTGTGTCGCAATCGAAGTAAATTTACCATGTAGCAAATGATATTCAATTAGTTTTAAGTAATTATGGTCAATATCAGCTTTAGATTGATAAGCCACATTTTCAGGTTCTTTATAAGCACCCTTTACAATACGTAAGCGGAAGTTTTTATATTTCTCAATATTTTCTTCTGATTCGAAGAAGTAAGCTTGAATAACCGTCCCTACGTTATCATACTCTTTGTGTAATTCCTCTAATAATTCAAAAGAGCTATGTAAACGCTCGTAGTTTTCCATATCGAAATTCACAAAAATATTATATTGATGTGCAAGAGCTACGATTTCTTTTAAGTTTTCATAGCAAAATGCGTAATCAATATCTAAACCTAATTGTGAAGGTTTAAGAGAGATGTGTGCATCAAGCTGTTCATCATGAATAGCTTGTACAACAGCTAAAATGTTATTTTTGGCAACAGTTGCCTCTGATTTTTCGTAGACGAACTCGCCTAGATTATCGACTGTACAAGAAATATTGGCCTTGTTTAATTCTTTAATCGATTGCACAACTTCTGGTAAACTTGTGCCAGCAACAACACTTTGAGCACCCATTTTTAAACCATATTTTTGTGCAGCGCTGTTTAATAATTTGTTCTCTGATAAGTAAATGAAAAAGTCACGTAATACCATCATATGCCTCCAAAAATGAAAATTTTAAATTCTTGGCGATTATAACACTTTTTTTGAAAAGTAAAATGGTTTGATTTTCAGAAAAAATTTTTTCAAAGCCAGTTAGTGAGATAAAACTATTGCAGTCATTGACTTTTTCATGATAAAAATTTAAATTAAAAAATTTTTTCAAAAAAAAAGGACTTTTCAAAATAAAAGATTTGCTTTATGTTAATTAGTATATGTCTAAATTTGCGAATATGTATAATATTGGACTTTTCGAGAGTGAAATGGCATGATGGTATTTCAGAATTATTTATATTTTAATATAATTTATTAGTGGGTATTCTTAGAAGTGATTCTTAGATATCCGCTTTTTCATTTTTCAATTTAAATATCATATTAATAGTAGTTTATAGTAAAAAAAAACAGGGTGTATTATAATAAAATGGTATATAATCAAGATTAAATTATGTACGTTTTGTGAATTTATAGTTACTTTTGATTTAGAATAGTGTGTCTATATAAGCAATACAAAAGGAAATATGACTACTCTAAACTAAGATAAGGTGGAAAGTATGGCAAGAGGCAGAAAATTTAATTCAAATGGCGAACAAAGTAAACAACTATTACTTGAAAAAGCGATAGAGCTATTTTCTGATAAAGGTTATCATCACACAAAAATTAGTGACATTGTAAAGGCTGCCAATGTAACTCAGCCTACTTTTTATCTCTATTTTAAAAGCAAGGATGCCCTTTATAACGATTTGAATGCGCAATTTCAAAGCGGATTCTTGGCAGTAATGAATAATAAGTCAACTGACATTATTGAATATGGATTACAGGGTTTTATCATGCTCTTAGAGCAAAAGTTATTGAACTTGTTCGTATACATAATTGAAAATCCTGAATTAACAAAAATAGGTTTTATTGAATCCAAGCAAGCACATTTGGTGAAAAACCAAATGACACAGCAATTGATCCACCTTATTTATCTGCATGATTGTGACAAAGATCTACAATTGTATAGTGTGGATATAAAAATCATGATAGATAGTTTAGTAGGCTCAATAGAAAGACTCATCATTACGAATTTGTTAGAAGAAAAAAGGTTACCTGCAGAACTTGCAAATGATATTGTACAATTATATTTTTGGAAAACCAAAAAAGTGATATAAAAAACTGTCATCGATACTTATTATCGATGACAGTTTTTTTAATTGCTTATTTTTATATGCTGATAGTAGCCTTTTTGATCTTTGCTCTTCGGGTGAATAAGTAGCATATATTCCTGATTTGGTGATAAAGCACTCTTAGGTGTAACAGTTAATGTACGACCTTCAATTTTAACTGCTACGGGTACTTCCTTAGCTCCTAAAGCAGCCAGTTGAATGTTGCTTTTAGCAATTTGAGAAGTAAGCCCAGCAGGAATTTTTACTGTAAATTTTTGTGTATCAGCAATATTTTTTACCGTGGAAAGTTGTTTATATTTAGGATATTTCTCCTTCAATGCATCATAATGTGCCTGGAAAATAGGTGCTGTTGTGGTTTGAACATTTGGCTTAACGCCTACTTCATGAATAGTATGACCTGCAGGACCTGTAAATTTACCAACTGTAAGCTTTAAATAGCTACCATCCTGTAATGTGTAAAAGCCTTGCATAGCGCCTTTCCCATAGGTTGTTTCTCCGTATAAAATAGCAGCTTTCTGGTCTTTCAATGATGCGGAAAGCATTTCAGAAGCACTGGCACTATAGCGGTTTACAAGAATACGGGTATCTTTAGGAAACTTTGTATCTTGTTGAACTGCTGGGATGGTATAAGAGTTATGTGCTTCTTCTAATAAATACGCTACTTTAGCAGATTGGAATAATCCTGTTAGTTCTTCAGCTGTTGTCACATAACCTCCACCATTATTTTGTAAATCTAAGATGAACGATGTTGCACCACGTTTTTTTAAGTCTATCAGCGCATTTTTAACAAGCTGTGCACCATCCTCTGAAAAGGAAGCCAACGAAATATAGCCCACATTTCCAAATAGAATGTCAGCTTGTACATTTGGTAATGTGAATTTTTTACGTGTAATAGTTTTGGTAGTTTTTGAACTGTCACTATTCTTTAATGTAACTTCCACCTTAGTCCCTTCATTACCGATTAAAAGGGAAGAGGCCTCTTGAGTAGAACGCCCGATAATGGATTCACCATTAACCCCAATGATGATATCTCCAGCCTGAACACCAGCCTCAAAAGCACCACTGCCTTCGATTACTTGTAAAATATGAATTCCATCTTCGTGTTCTTCAATCACCACACCTATACCTATAGTAGATAGGTTGATGCTATTCATATAATTTTCAAATTCTTGCTTAGTGAAGTAGGTTGAGTAAGGATCAAGCATACTCATGATTTCTGAGATGGATGTAGCCTTCTCTAAATTTCCATTAATTGTTCCAACGTAAGTATCTTTCACAATCTCCTTAATTTCCTTAATAAGCTGTTGATCATTTTCAGCAGCGTGAGTAGTTGTAAAAGGGAGAAGGAAGAAGCCTAGAACAAATACGAATGACCATATTAACTTTTTCATTGGACACCTCTTTTCTAGAACTCAAAATAGAATGTATCATTATTAGGTATTAAATGGATGGTTACATTATGCAATTGAGTATCTGATTTTTATTATACATGAAGCCATCGCTATAGTGGTGGACTTATATGGGATAGAAAAAGAATCTACTTGTCGCTATGGGCAAGTAGATTCTTGTAAATCATTTTTTTATCACTTTATGAATAATAAAACCAATTGATGCGCCAACAATTGCTGGTAAAAGCCATCCTAAATTTTGCTCATACATTGGCAATGCTTTCAGGATAGTTTCATAAGGTGTAATTTCAACTTTCATTTGTTTTAAGCCATCATATAGACTGACAAGGAAAGTTGGAACGAGCGCTAAAATATAAACAATTTGTCCACCTTTAAAGAAGTGATCTGCTAGTGACAAGACCATCAATACCATAGCTAAAGGATAAATGATTAAAAGTACAGGTAGTGATGCACTAATTATTGTTGAAAGTCCCACATTTGTAATAGCTGTACTAAAAATAGTAAAGACAACTAAAAAAGTTTTATATGAAATTTGAGGGAATAGCTTATGGAAAAATTGTGCATTAGCAGTTAATAAACCAACAGCTGTGGATATACAAGCTAGTAAAATAGTCGCAGACAAAATAATACTTCCAAGGCTTCCAAAGAGCACCTCAGCTGATTTTGCAATAATATTTCCGCCATTATCAGAAATACCGATTGCATTGATACTTGTATTACCAATATGCCCTAGAGAGATATAGACAAAGGATAAACCTATTGCAGCAACGACCCCCGCAAAAATCGTTGTTTTTACTTGTTTTCTCGTATCTTTCATACCCATATCACGCAAGGCCTGTAAAATGACGATACCAAAAACAAGAGCACTTAGAACGTCCATCGTTAAGTAACCTTGTACAAAGCCTTCAGCTAAAGGTGACACTTTATAGTTACCTACGGCTTCTCCTGGTTCTCCCATAGGAGAGATAAAACTTTTAACAGCAAGCAATAAAATAACAAAAAGCAGGGCAGGTGTTAAAATTTTACCTACTCGATCAACGAGCTTCGAAGGGTTAATAGATAAATATAGAATTAACGTGAAAAACAAGATAGATGTGATAAAAAGTGGCGCCCAATGATCCCTCATCGCTTCAGAGAGAAATGGCGCAATGCCTATTTCATAGGACACAGATCCAGTACGTGGTACAGCAAAGAACGGTCCAATTGCTAAGTAGACAATGGAGGTGAAAATCACTCCAAAAGCAGGACTAACACGGTTAGCTAGCAGTTGTAAATCGCCTCCTGCTTTGGCAACAGCAACAATCGCTAATAGTGGAAGACCAACACCTGTTATAAGGAAACCAATCATGGCTACAGTGATGTTTTCACCTGCTTGTTGGCCTAATAATGGTGGGAAAATAATATTACCAGCACCCAAGAACAAGGCAAATAGTAGTAATCCTACTGCTAAATTTCCTTTGATGAAATGCAAGATGTTTTTCATAAGTATAATAACTCCTTTAAGATTGAAAAGCTAAAACTTTCTAAAAATTTTAAATACAGAAGTGTATGTTATCATAGGAACACTAATCTTGCAATGAAAATAGTATTTCAATATAGTCGGATTTCGTCGTATTCTATAAGTTTCCTATAATGTTTGAAAAATAGTCAGTTTTTCCGATTTTTCATGCAATAGTTATCTAGTATGATAGACACACAAGGGAATATTCTAGCACGAACGGAGGCACTTTGGTATGCAAAAGACAAAAAAATGGAGAATTCTTGTTCTAAGTACTTTAGCAACTTCATTTTTAGCATTACAAACAGCGGAAGCAGCAACATATACTGTACAAAAAGGAGATACTTTAACGAAAATCGCCCAAAATCATCAAGTCACGATTGGGGATATTATGAAGTGGAATAATCTATCGAAAGATACGATTTTTGTAGCTCAAAAGCTTGAGATTCCAAAACATTCAACGAATGAGGGAGTAAAGCCCGCCACTCCATCAACATCTGAAAAACCAGCAACTAGTTCTCATACAGTAGCAAAGGGTGACACATTATCAAAAATTGCAAAGCTATATAATGTGACAATTAAGGATATAATGGATTGGAATAAGCTTGAAAAAGACACAATTTTTGTTGGACAAGTATTGAAGCTTTCTTCAGCTGCAGTGATACCCGGTGGTGATACTATACATAATAATGTGACTTCAGGTACGGGCACTCCATCAAAAGTAACTGCGAAAGATCCTACAGCTAATGGACAAGCGATATATAACAAAACCGTTGAAGTTGCCAATACATTGGTTGGAACACCCTATCTATACGGTGGAAATACACCTGTAGGGCTTGATTGCAGTGGCTTTATTTTTTATGCCTTTAATCAAGGTGGTTTAAAAATAGGAAGAGCAAGCAGTGAGGGCTATTTTTACGGTAATACTACCCATGTAGAAAATCCAGTACCTGGCGATTTAGTGTTCTTTGAGAATACGTATAAAGAAGGTATTTCTCATATGGGAATTTATCTCGGAGATAATAAATTCATTCATGCGGGGACAGATGGTGTAGAAGTTTCTGATGTTACGTACTCTTACTGGTCTTCTAAATTAGTAGCCTATAAACGTTTTGATAGTGTGAAATAAAAAGTAGCGATTTTTGCCTAGGCAAAA
This sequence comes from Lysinibacillus sp. AR18-8, assembly GCF_001705465.1. Taxonomy (NCBI): domain Bacteria; kingdom Bacillati; phylum Bacillota; class Bacilli; order Caryophanales; family Bacillaceae; genus Lysinibacillus; species Lysinibacillus sp. AR18-8. Next base: position 101 of record NZ_MDGU01000008.1, on the reverse strand, counting down.
ATCGCTTTTAACTAAACCCCCCTTTCTTCTAAATGAAGTGACCCCTATAAGTTAGACACGGTTATTTCGTTTAGGCAGCTTGGGTAAACTGAGTTCGGTAT
>NZ_MDGU01000007.1:0-11787 GCF_001705465.1 Lysinibacillus sp. AR18-8 | reverse complement strand
AATGATAAATGGCCTGATTTTAACAAAAAAGCTAGGAAGAAAACAGGAAGAACATAATAAATTTCGGGAAGAAAACAGGAAGAATCACACTTTTTTATGGGGACACCGAAACACTAGGCTCTGCCTAGTCTATCACCCCAAGTGATAGCAGATTTCCCTTATGCTCTTTTCTTTTAAAAATTTTTGTCCTTTCACTACGCCGAATTCTAGACAGTTATCTCAATTAATTTTTATTTTTGTATCTTGAGGACCAAAGGGAGGATAAGGAGCAAATTGTGATGGACAACTGCTACACTTCACCGATCTCCCATCTAGCCATCACAAAAAACAAAAAGAGTAGCTTTTGCTACTCTTCGTCCACTTATTCTTCATGTTTGCCTTTACCAGAACTACCTGAAAGTCCAGATTGAACTATATCACCATTTATAACAACATACTTATAAGTCACATCTTTTTCATCTAAAAAAATAACGTTAACATAATATGCATCTGGGACATTCCCTATTTTAGGATTGTATTTCACTTCAATTTTATAAATTTCATCTTCCTTATAACCTTTACTGGATAAATAATTGAGCACATCTTTCTCCAACTCTAAAGCTACACCTTTATCAATATCATCAGCTTTTTCATTACCATAAAAGTTAAAAATTTCAATAGTTGAAAATAATACTAAAATAATTAAAATAAGGATAGAAGGGAAAATTATGGATTTTTTCAAATTTATAACCTCTTTTCAAAATAAATAGATATGGAGTTGAATAACAGAATGAACACAAAAAAAATATTTACATGCCTGTTCTTTTCACTATTTGGTTTACTTCTAATGTTTTCTTATAAACCATTAGAAGCACATGCTTATAATTATCCGAATAAAACGGCAGCTAAAGCAGGAGATATCTTAGTTACAAAGGAAACTAATTGTAAAACAGATTGTAAAGGTTTATCTGGACATGCTGCTATAGTAGTTGATAGTACATATTATGTTCACATTTCAGGACCAGGAGCTCATCCCACAAAAGAAAAACTATCAACTTGGTTTGATAGTAGATACGGAAAAAGCACTAAAGTTGTACGACCTACTAGTCAATACAAAGGATCTCCTGCAGATGCAGCGAAATGGGCTAAAAATTATGTAAAAGAATATAAAGATGCAGTTTACGATATAACAAGTGGCAACCATACATTTGATAGAACATACTGCTCAAAATTAGTTTGGCAAGCATATAACTTCGGGACAGCGTATCCAATAATAGCACCAAAACATGTAGGTGGTTTAATTCACCCATATGACTTTACAACAGCAGCTTCAGGTGGCCGATACGCAGATTTAGAAACTGTATATACAAATTGGTAAAACAATTAAAAGTGGGCAGGGTAAATATAATTTATTCTGTCTACTTTTTCTTAACTTTTTACAATTACATAATTATTTAATCCAACATGCCAATATGCCATGACATCTACTGCACCATTAGCAAACTCATCATTGTCATTATCAAAGTGAATTATGCTCCCATCTTCCACATCGTCTAAATTTAATTCCTTATGTATTTCTTTCAGCAGACCACCATAAGAAATCAACCGTTTATACGCCAATGCTGTATCTAAATCTTTAACAATTCGAACATTTTCAGGTATGACATTATCGCCACGAACTACATCTGTATCTTTTACCGGATTCTTGGAAACCTCAAAAATAGCATTTCGTTCAGAAATTATTTTTTTCATTTCTTGTTCCACTTTCATAAAATCAGGTGATTCCTTTTTAGGCTTCACTGTTGCTACATGAACCATTGGTTTATAGTCCAACTTCATAGCACGTTGCCACATACTTGTCCAATCAGCTTGTGTAATATAAAAATCCTTTTTCTTAAAATAGCTATTCGGCACAGCAAGCAACACACGAAAATGAGGATGATATGTCCCATACCATTCATTTTCTTTATCCCAGTTCCGAGTTACTTCTATTGCCCGAAAATAGCCTTTAACTGACTTTTTAAATTTGGCATAACCAGCAAAACGATTCCATGCTTTAGCCATCTGATCCATAGTATTTTTCAATATGTCACTTTCGACATTTTGAATAGTCAACGTTAAGAAAACCCATTTTACTTTTTCACGCTCATTCAACGTTTGAATGATTTTCTTATTCTGGAAGGCGATTTTCAACGAGCGTCGCCAATTGCACATCGGGCATAACCTCGCTTTACAAAAATAAGCTTTATACAACTTTAAACGTTAATATTTAACTCTAAATACCAAATAACCCAAAATTACACTGGTAAATTTTGAAATATCGACAATTTCATGATAACAGAAGGCTTTTTTTTTGTCCACCCTAAAAAAATCCGATAAACCCTTATAGTTCTAAGCAAAAAAACGATTTATAACGCTTGAATTATTTAGATATGTATAAAAATGTTCTGGCATGAACTACATCTCTTCATTGTAACTCAGCATGTGCTCAAAATATGAAAGCACAATTACATTGTCATGCTGATACAATTAAAGGTTTAAAAAATCCTTGGAATATAGAACCTTGGCGTACAACAACCAATTATCATGAAGTAGTTGCAAAAGCTTGTAATCCGAAAAATAAGTAAAAAAAAAAAGCCTAATTCTTTTGAAAAGAACTGGGCTTTTTTTAACTTTTTCAAAACCACTAAATTTATGTGAACTTTTTCAGACGTGTTGTATAAATAAATCCATTTAATATACATAGTAACAAAATAATTATAAACATAATTAAAGAAATACTATCTCCACCCTCACTTATTTCGTCGCCTACATAGCCAGCTATTATTACAGTAATAGCTGAAACTGCAATAGTTATTAAAGAAAATAAACCTAATGTAATACCATTAATAATTTGGTTAGATTTTTTTTGTACAAAAATAAAAAACGTAATTAAAAGTGATGAAATGGTGAAAATAGCAAGAATAATGTGTATAAAATCATAAATTTGTAAACTTACCATAAAATTAACCACTTTCCAAATATTATAACGTTTTATAGTGTTTTAAAGTTTCTCCATTTTGAACCATAAATATCAATTGGATAATACAAATAACCCCCCTCTACCTTGTGCAGAAGGTAAAAGGGGGTTACATACCCTAGTATACCATTCCATTACCACGATAGCCCAAAATTTTATACAGTCCCCATACATGATTAGTTGACATAACAACCAGAGTGGGAAGTTGTAGAAGCACGAAAAAGCCCGTCATTACAATGTTCTTGTAATGACACGCCTCAAAATTGCTATACATTTTTTATACATCATTGTGAAATAGGCAAAAACCGTCCGAAATTCGATGAAAATGTTGTATAAAACTTTGCATAAAATCTCTTTTCAACATCACATCAATTAGTAAGTCGGAAAGGGGTGTTCGATAAGACCCAAATTCAATGCCAATCTTTGGAGGTTCGACTCTCTAAGCTTCTTACGAGCTTTTTAAGCCTTTTGAAATTAAAACATGAAGTTAAATAAGGCAAAAATAAAATAAGCATCTTAAAACAAACGTTAATGGCCTCTAATTTGATTTTTCCATCAAACTAGAAAGGAAAATGTTTATTAAATCTTCATTAATTTCTCCGAAGATTGTGGAGATCTTTCTAAGAACCTATAGATATATTTATGAGATTCTGTATCATCTCTAAAAACAGCCATCACTAGAACGGGAGCACCTTTTCCAACTGCTACAATATCTCCTGGTTGGATATTCAACTCCATTAAATGTTCTGGAATAAGCCATATATATTGTTTGTGATGCAGCTTTAATACTGCTGCCTCTTTTTTACTTCGAATATGAACTCCTAACAATGCGTTATTTTTTTGCATGTTTCTTTCCACTCCTATCTTCAATAGTAAAAATGAGCACAGTAAACTAGAGGTATGATTTTTCACCATTCCTCATTGGATTAAAGATCCCGTAACTTGGCCAAAATTCGCTCACGTTCTTGTGCAAAATAGGCTTTCTTTTCTTCGGTTACTTCTTCTTCTTGCTCATGACGCGTCGTAAACCATGCTGGGACTACTTCTACTTTTCTAGTTTTCTCTTTTTCTGACCCTGTAGATGCATTCGAAACCGTTAAATCGTTGATTTTGTTGCGAATAATGGCACTTAGTAAGGCTAAACGGTTGGTTTTCACGTATTGATCGCTCGCTGAAATGGCTGCATCTAAGGATTGATACATGATTGTTTCTAAATGGCCGTGATATAGCCCTAGCTTGTCCTCTGCTTTGATTTTTTTCAACGACCCATAGATAACACCCACAAAGGCTTTAAAGCCCTCTAAAGAGCCTGTACGGGCTTGATAAAGGTCTTTTAAACGATTGTAAAGAGTACTTTTCTTATCAGACGCATGCTTAGTAGACGTCTTTATATCTTTTATTGTTTTAATTTGGTTATTATAGTTAAGAGTCGAATTTGAGCCATTCAGCGTTGATATAACAGTGTTTTGAGCCAAATCCTGATGTTTATTTTGATGTTTATTTGGTTGTTTAAATTCATCTTTTACGATTGCAATTTCATACGCATTTAGATGAAAAACTTCGCTTAAAATGCTTTCAAAATTAACGTGCTGCACATCCACAATGACACGACAACCACTATTCGTCTTTCCGGATTTGTTTCTGGACAGGATAAATAGCTTGGATTGCTCCATATACTTGAAAGCTGTTGAGATTGTATTGAATCCAACCTCTAATTTTTTACTTAAATGCTCTCGGCTTACTTTGATAATGCCGTTGTATGTAAGGTCATAAATCAATTTTTCTAACACTCTATGTACTTTCTCCCCAGGATAAATACCTTGTGCTGCCAAAGTTTCTTCTAGTTGCTGCAGGCGATCTTCTTTGAGTTGCCGGTCTCCTTTTTGATTGCCGTATGTAATAAATGTTTGGACTGCTTGGTTTGGTGTAGTTTTTAGTTTATTTTTCATGGTAGTTGCCCCTTTTTGAAGCAAAAAAGCGTTTCACATCGTGTCTTAACGATGCAAAACGCTTTAGATTAAAGAATAATCTTGAATGACCTTTTAATTAACTGTTGAAATGTCGTCTAATTCATACTAGAATGACATATATAGATACTATGTATCATCTAACAGTAAAAAATAAGTCATTTCACGATAAGCTGCATCGTAGTTTCGGTACGATAAGGCGATTAACAAAGGACGGCAATCCGATGTTAGTCACTGTGGAATGGCTTTTTTACGTTCGATTTAGTTATTCTTACCATACGCTAAAGTTCGTAACTTGTAAATATATTCTCTGACTATTAGTTTCTATTAGTTTATTGAATAGAGCCATGACGCTTGAAAAATTCTAATAGTGCAACCTCAACTAACTGTGATTTTTTTATATTTAACTCATCTGCCACACGATCTACTTCTGCCACTAACTCCTCTGAAATGTAATACGTTTTATTTTTTCTACTTCTGGTATTTAATTTCGCAATCTCATTAAAAATTGGTAACTGTTCATGCTGATCCTCTTGCTGAATGCGTTCTTGAATCATCTTTTTTAACACATGAAACTCGTTTTCTGACAGGCCAATGGCGTTCAAAACCTCTAGGTTTTGCTGACTATTAGTTTCTATTAGTTCTTTATTAGTTTTTATTAGCTCTTTATTAACTTCTATTAGTTTTCTATTCACTTTAGGAGTTTGCTTTGGTGATACTGCTTTTAACTGTGCCAATGCTTCATTAAAAGTCATATCTTTATCCGGAAAATTGGCGTCACGTTGCCATTCATGTTGCGATTTATTATAGAAGTACCCTAATGAATTAAATACTTCTCTTATGGTTGTATCACGTGTATTTAAAAACTTTCTAAGCTCTTTTAACGATTTTTTACTCGCAATAAGCTCGGAAACGTTGTTGTCTTTTGTCAGCTCCCACATACTATTCACTCTCCTAATAGTTTCTAATATATTAGTTTATATTAGTTAACTAATAATACTATTACTTTTCTCCAGGTAACGGTACAACTGCTGTCCATTTCCGGAGAAAAAAGAGTGGAGCGTTTTTATATAATTTTTTCACTTTCAATAAGTTCGAAAAACGAAGGTACTTTTCTAAATTGTTTTGTTTTAACAACCCTAATGATCATTAACGAAATTTCCTGTTCTAAATCCATCCTATTTTGAAAACTGGTCTGATGTAAAACTGATTTAATTTTAGGCTGCAACATATCTAGAACCTCCTGTTGGAATGCCATACTTCTTAATTCACTTAATTCATTTATTGGCATCAACATCACCTCGATTTTTTTGAATACTCCAGCCTAATCTTTTGAAAAGCCTGGTTTTTAGCTTTATTGACAGCTTGTTTTGAAGTACCTAATTTTTTTGAAATTTCTTCTTCCGTGAGATTATCTACAAAAATAGAATGCAATATATATTTCTTTTTTGGTCCTAATTTCGAAACAATATTATATAGTTGCTTGTCCTCGAAAATTACTTCCAAATGAGTGAAGTCAGAATGTATCCACTCAGAATCATCAATACTTTCATCGGGAATTAAATCAATAAATTTGTTTTCACCATCGTTAATGCCTTTATCTAACGTTAACTGATTAACTTGGTTATTATAACGGATTTGTTTGTCATATCTTTGAGATTCAAAATACAAAACATGGGAAAAATAACTAAGTAATTGAATTTTTCGAACGTGGATTTTAAATAATTTTTCAATAGTGTCTCTCGTATGAGGGGCAGGATTCTCTAAATAACTTTTATACAGCTTGCTTACTTTTTCATTTTCTAAAAAAGATTTTAATAGACGATTTTGAATCAAAAAATCAACTCCTATCCAAAAAAGAAACATATGTTCTATTTTAGGGCAAAAAAAGAAAATTCACATCCATAATTATGTTCATTTTACAAATTTAACATCAAAAAAATAGAAAGAAATATCATTTATTATTGTAACAATTTAATTACTTATTTTTTTTCTTGGTTTTCTTTTTGTAATAATAATTGAACTGCATTCGTGTTATTATTCACAGCTTCTGCAAGCAATCCTAGTGATTTATCGAACTTCCAAAAGATCAGTAAAAAAGCGACAATCGGAAAGCCTGTGTTGCTAATCAAACCAATTAAAAATTCATATTCTCCCATCGAACCCCTCCTTTCTTTATTAAAGGTAAATCTATAGACAGTTTGACAACCATTTTTCAAAAATCCTTAAAAAAACTCATTAATTTCTAAAATTTGTTATAATTCTGTTAATAGAAAAAGAGGGGGTCTATATGAAAAAAAATATAATTATATTGTTTTTACTTGTAATCGTCATCGCTGTTGGCTTTTTAATTACAAAAAAAGACCAAAGCGACTCCACAACAGATATATTAAAACACGTTGACCACTCTACAACAGATATAAAAAATGCTGAATACTCTGCAACGGAGATATTCGAAAACGCTGATTTTAATGTGGAAAAGCAGACTATAACCGTTCATACCATTGATACAAATAAAAAAGATATATATACACAAATTGAAATTCCAGAAGAAACGCAAAAAAAGCTTATACAAGCTTTTCAGAATGCAAAATTTGCTAAAACAACAATAAAACCCAGTGAGTATGATTACCGAATAACGATTTCATTAAATACAGGTTATACAATGTATCTTATTTCAGACAAAAAGTCACTGCATATTGTTAATAATCGAGAAAATTATGCCATCGTAAACGATAGCGATTTCTTCACTATTTTAAAAGATGCAACAAAATAAAAGGCACTTACTCAATTGTAAGTGCCTTTTTTTTTAAGCTGGATATGTTACTTGTCCACCAGGAGTTGTCAAGCTATTTAATTTTCGAGACTTGATAAAGGCAAATTCGTAATTAGGACGTTCAACGTTAACCGTAAGTGTCATATTACATTTAACCCAACTACCATTAGTCATCATGAAGTAAGTTTCTAAAAGCTGTGTGTATCCCGTGTTTACATCGTTCAACAACCATGATTTTTCAGCAGCGTTCAAGCTTGTTAACAGACTCATAAACCCTGCTGCTACAGAAGCCGCTGTGCTTGCTACAAATACAAGTCCTAAAACAGCTCCCCCGTATGAATTGTATGTGTCTGTTATGATAGATTTACTTATATTCTTACTTTCAAGCAAATCTATTACTTTCTTTTGTGCACGAACCATTTCTGAGAGTTGTGCTACAGTTGCATCAACCGTTCTTGTGTCTGAATAAAGACCCATTTTAATTCCCCCTATTGTTTGTTTTTTGTTAGCTAACACTCTATAAAGGGAAATCCATTTCAAATCAACAACTTTTTTAAAAAATCTGAATTTTATTTTTCTGCTAATTTATATAACGAAACTGGATACAACAGTTCGATACAAATTTTGGTATAATTTAATTACAAAAAGAAATAGGGGGAAAAACATGCGGAAACGTATCTTCATAACAATTAGTGTTCTTGCCGTCGTTATTGGATTAATGGGATGGGATGTATATGAAAATAAAGAATTAAAAAAACAAGAAGCCATTGCTAAAGCTGAATTTGAAAAAGTTTATACAGTAGCAGAGATTTTTGATGATGCCAATTTAAATGAAAAACCAACTTCTTTAAACATCCGTATTATTGAATCAGAACCGCTAAATCCTGATAGAGTAAATGTCACAGACGAAAAACAACAAAAACAAATTATGAATGCGATAAACAACTTACAAGTACAAAAAACACTCGGTGCAACTCCGTATGAAGATATTGATTATGCTATCGACATCGAATCAAATAAAGGATATGGATTGCACGTATCCGAAAAGAAAAAACAAATTGCATTTCTAGATTTAGATAACGATTCAACTAAAACAGAAGATAAATTCCTTTATGAATATACGATTCTAAACGGTGATGATGAATTTTTCGATGCTTTAAAGGGGATTCAATAACAAAAAAACCTGCTGTTAAACAAGCAGGTTTTTTAAATTTGTACGATATTATTTATTGTATGAAGTAGCCGAAGCAGAATCAATAACTGTCAAAACAGTACGTCCTGTTGCAAGGTTGTACACTTCTGTGTAAGAAACCTTAACAGTGACAGATTTGTAACCACCCGATTCAACGTTATTGTGAATTGACTTGATATTATTACGACCAGCTTGAGCAGCACTTGCAAAGGCTTGTCGCACACTTGTTTCAGGCCAAATATGCACTGCGATACGATTGGCAATCGTTGTATTACTTGAAGTGCCAAAAACATCTCCTAAAGCTCCCGCCATTTCAACACGAGACAAACCATTTGCCATAGTAGACTCTGCTGTTTTAGTTTGTAAATATTGTACAGCTAGACCCATTACATAATCCAACTGTAGCATACCCGCGCGTGGATACGTGAATGTTGTAGAAGCACCTTTTCGAGTACCAAGAATAAATGAAGCCATAATGTAATTCCTCCTAAATAGGTAATTTTTTATTTGTTATGATTGGCTAACCATCTAACACTCTATAAAGGTAATTTCATTTCGATTTAACAACCTTTTTTCAAAAAAAGTTTAAAAAAATTATTTATGTCCATACATTTTCACTTTACATAACATTAGAAAAAGGCAGTAACGATAAGGGAACCTTGTCATTACTGCCTTTTCATTTAAATCACAAGTTATTGTATATGCAGCATTTTATACATTGTTGGTTTGCCAACGTTTTGAGGCTGTTTTACTGGCTGGTATAAAATTTTGCATACTATGATACTTGTTCAACTTTGTTTACAGTCTGAGACTGTAAACAAAGTTTTACCATTTAGAAACTGCTGTTCCAACATAAATGGCTTTTGCCTTTTTATCGAACGAAGACTTATTTGCCCAAATTTCCGTTTTCACATGGAATCCTTGAGAAGAATACCAAGTTGTAACCTTTAGATACTGTCCTACAACTGCTGGTGGGAAATCTTCAATTACACCAACACTAGTGAGACCATAATAAGTGATGAATCCCAAATATGCTTTGCCTAAAACGAATCCAATTTTACTTTTTTTGAAGTAATACTCAATTGCGGCACCTAAACCTACAACTACAAAGTATTCAGCTCCAGCATCTAATTTACTAACCTCATGATATGTTACTTCTTTTTTATCAGGATAATTAAATACTGACTTAAGATGTTTGCTCTCCGTGTATCTTCCTGAAAGTTTAGCGACAACATTTTGAGTTCCAATAGCATTAACTTTTGGTTTAGGTAGGGTAATAGTATGAGTACCAACAGTATTAGCTACTGTTGTAAAGCTACTATCACTTAATCGATAATTACTTGGCCATTCGTAGCCAATAGAAATGCCTGTTTTCCCTGCATCTTTCACCTTTACTTTATAAGTTACTTTAATTGTTCCATTAGTATTTTTTGTAACACCTGTTACTGCAATATTTGCATCAATGACAGCACTAGCCATAAATAAAACACTCCTTTTATTGTTTTTGATGTACATCTGTTATACAAAGGGAATGTATTAACCTTAAAATCAACCATTCCATTAAATTAATTATTTTAAGAACGAAAAATCCGATAGCTAATAGACTTTTTCTATTTTTTGAACTAAAAGTTTAAAAGGGACAGCATAAAGCTGTCCCTTTTTGATACCATATTTTTAAATAAGAGAAAGAGCAGGAGGAAAAACACCTCTAAAATTAGTTATAAGGTTAGTAGAGCCGACTTATTTAGGCCTCGCAACAATCGATATTACTTAAACTAAAAGAGGCAAGCTCAAAAATGAGGTAGAATAGAATTTTAAATTTGGAGGGAAATGTGTGAAGAAAAAAATAAGACTTGGTTTGTTTGCAATTGGTATAGTAATGATGTTAATAGGTATGACTTATTTATTAGGATATTCAACAAATGAATTTTTAAAGTATCCTCTGTATTTAGGAATGTTATTAATAGTTATATTTTTCCCTTTCCATAAAAAATATTAAAAAAGTAAGCTCTCAATCTTTTCGACGAGAGCTTTACTTATTAGCAATATAAAAAAGAAGTTTCATGATAAACAGCTGTTTATCATGAAGCGCACTTTTATAATAAAGTTACTTTTATTATTTAGAGTTACTCTATTTATTTATATAAAGTTACTCTTTCTAGACTTGTGTATCTTCATTCAACGTTTTTACAATCATTTCGCGTAAAAAAAGTGAGCGATTCTTCTCTGCCTTTGCATCAAATTGTTCCCAATCATCCTTTGTGTACTTCAACTTTCCGCGCTTTGTTATCGGAGTGTGCCATATAATCTCCGCCCGTTTTTGCGCTGGGAGCGCAAATGGATTTGCTAGCAAATCTACTATGGAGCTTAACGCTGCAAGCAATCTACCGATTGAGATCTCACCTATGTAGGAAAAATCCTTAATCTATCATTGTGATACTAATGATGTCCACCAGTGTATTTAGATTATGAGAAAAGAAAGAGCATAAGGAAAATCTGCTATCACTTGGGGTGATAGACTAGGCAGAGCCTAGTGTTTCGGTGTCCCCATAAAAAAGTGCATTTCTACATGCTTTCTATACAAACGTTTATTCGTTCCTATACGTTTTCTACATAGAGTATCCAATTATTTTTGTTCTTTCAACCGTCTCCTAATAGTTGCTTCAGAAACACTTAGTATTCGAGCAATTTCACGATTACTTTTCCCAGCACCTTTTAAATACGACAGTTTAAATTCATCGATGGTTAATTTAGGACGGCCATTTGGGTTTCCCCCTCGCCATAGTTCCTCTTTTTTTTCATTTTTAAAAAATCTCTTTAGCAAATTATCCCCCCCATAAATGCGTCTTAACTC